>DLIO01000116.1 GCA_002483765.1 Lentisphaeria bacterium UBA7640
ATCAAAACCAAAAACCTCTTGAGAAACTCCAACATAATCATTCCTGAATGATATTGGATAGTATTTTCCTTCAACAAGGATTATAAACTGGAAAATAAATGGCTCCAGCTTAACGGCTGGAGCTACCCATTTACACTTGTATTCAGCTTGTATAGTGTTTGTAAGTATTTACCAAAATGATTATGATAAATCGGGCTATTGCTATTTCAGGAGTAAGCATCTCTATTTGGATGTCGTTCCCTTGAAATTAGAACAATCAAATTTAAAAATAATCTCTCCAGTTGTCACAGTAGGAATATTGTTGGCATCGAGACGATATTTCATAGAAAAACTCTTAACCTCTGAAATATCCTTGTAACAAAGATATAACGTTGGTAAATCATATACATTATGGTTTCCGTGTTTAATCATCTCCACATGATTATTAAACTCATAGCTATTCGTTTTTTTTAAAGAAAAAGTTTTAGGAATTGCTTTTGAAAATCGTGGTAGATTACGGGGAAAACCATCAAGAGATAGAGTTTTCATGTTGGCACAAAACAAATCAATTGATGTTCTTGGTCTTTGTGGCTCTCTTGGAGGAATTAGTTTTTCTGGGAGAGTATCTGTCTCAAACATATCGAATCCATCCGGAAAATGTAAATATATATCAACGCCTTCTGCTGGCTTATTGCCAATGTTTTCAACATGTAAATTAATTTCAATAAGAATATTTTTTTCTTGTTCTTTTATTTTCTCTATATATTCTTCATACGCTTTGAAATACTGTTCTCGTTCTTTGTTATATCTGAAAATATCTTCTATTTTTTTATTCCTTTTAATTGATTCCGTTAAATTCCGTGTATCCATTGGGCCCATTGAATCCATTACATTTTCTAATTTCATTGCGAACGTTGGTTTCTTAGTTTCTTCGGAATTATTATTGTTGTTTTTGTACTCGGCTAAAGGAATTTTTTTTATGATATTTTCTAATGTAATATATTCAGTTTTTTTGAAAGTCTTAATGTTTTCGGGCAATATACTTACAACATTTCCTAAGGTTTCATTCGCTCGTAAAGCCAACTGAGGAGAAGTTGATTTTAATTTCGCAATTTCTTTGCGAAGCAATTGTAATTCTTTTTCGTTCTCGTCAAGCTCTTCGGCTAATCTATATTCATCAGGTAAGGTTTTAACAACAATACCTTTGCGTCTCGCTATACATGTTGAAGCGATGTCATGAGTAATGAATAAAATAGAATCTTCCTCTTTATTAATTCGTGTAGCATAATCTATAATTGCCCCGATAATACAATGGTCATTTCTTGATACATCCAACCCCATGCTTGCTAAATCAATAAGACTTGGGTGGAGGAATTTAATTGTGAGATTATCTCTTAATTGAGCACTGTCTTTATCCTTTAATATCTCTGAAATTCTTTTGTTTACATTTAGTGCTCTATGCTTAATCTTTTTTGATGGATTTTGGTCTTTGTGCTTATCAATTTCATAAGCTACAACATCTAGGATAATGATGGTTGTTGGCTCTCTTCCAAATAAAGATAAAAAATCTATTTCAGAAAAATCCCGATAATGCAAAAAAACCATCGTGTCTAGGAAAATGTATTTCATAATTTTACCTTCATTAGCGCAATCAACAATTATTTTTTTTAACTGTGACAACTAGAATCACAGCTATGAATTCGGCAATAAATATTATTTATTACATCAAACAATCAAACAAACAACTAAACGGCTAAATCACAATATGTACACTAAAGACTTTCAAATTAATGCAAATCAATTTAATCACAAAGTCATAATATAAATGTTACGCATAAGATTAGAATTTTCAAAAACAGCATTAGTGAAACTTAATGGGCTATTTAGTCCACTTCAAGTTTCTTTGCATCCCAAATAATATTAAGCCCGCATATTTTACCATTTCCTCCAGCATTGTCTCTTAATGCTACCCTTGCTCCGTTTAAAAATATCTTTCCCGCCATTTCTCCAATTTTATTATAATCTAGTATAATTAAATCATCTTCCTCGTCTTGTGGGATATGGACATTAGTCGGGGCTTTACCATATTTCGCAAGATACTCTTTCTTCAAATTCATGATTTTTGTTTCAATATTTTCAGGCATTATATGTCTCCTTTTTTAATACGCCAATAATGTGACGTTTATTCTGATGTATTGTTTGCGGTTACATAATCATCATCGTTTAATATTGAGCTCTCGCCGTCAAAATTAATCAAAGCTTTAAAAGTAATTGATACAACAGATAGCACTGTCCCCGGTGCGTCTAGAATTGAAAAATACCTGTTTTTAAAAAGAATGAGGCTAAGGTACGACAGCTTCTTTAGCAAAAGTAGTCTATGGAACAAAGCTAAAAAAGAATTCGAAAGCACCTTGAAAAAGTTTGAATAAAACCGTAATTACAAGAAAATATGGAAATCCAAATTGATTACATACCATGCTTGATAGATCAGGCCGTGCAAGTTGCTAAAATGATAAGCGATAACCATGATGTTCGCTATGAAATTATTAAAAAAACGCTCGCTGATACGAGCAATATAGATTTAACCCTCTCTCCTCCAGAACAAGCCAAACTTATTCATCAGATAATTAAAGATGTGTCAAAGGTTGACGATCTATGCCTTGCAATCAATGACCTTTCAACCAAGTTTGCCCTTATGCCGGACTTACGCGAAATAATTGCACAAAGCAAAAATAGCTTCGAAACGATCGTTCGCCTTGTAATTGTAGGTAATATTATTGACTTCGGCGCGATCCGGGATTTCAATCTTGGTAGCGCACGGGAACGAGTTAGAGGTTTTAGATATGCCGATAGACCTCAATGTGCTTAAAACTCTTGAACAAAACATAGATAAAGCAGAAAAGATTTTTTTTCATAGCAGATAATTGTGGCGAAGCTGTTTTTGCCCGATTATTGATTGAACGCTATAAAGATAAAATAACCCTGGGAGTACGAGGTAAGCCAATTATAAACGACCTCACCCCGCACGAAATAAAAGCATCCCAACTAATCATTGTTCCTTACGTAGATACCGGCGATATGACACCCGGAGTCTTTAAGTGGCTATAGAATTTCCAAGGCCGAAGCTGGGGCTTCGCGTTCCCGGGGGCGCATCAGCTTGTTTGGATTGTAGGACGAAAGCGCTGGTTTTGCAGGTTGTTTGGATTCGGATGCGGACGTCACGCACCACGCACCACGCACCTCGCACCACGCACCTCGCACCACGCACTTCGCACTTCGCACCTCGCACCACGCACCACGCACCACGCACCCCGCACCACGCACCTCGCACTTCGCACCTCGCACCACGCACCACACACCACGCACTCCCAAACTTTCCCCTTGCTCCGCGCCTTTTTGACCATGTCGAATGACTGTGGCGCGTGAACCTTTTCCCCATTTCCCCTTCGTGCCTCCGCGTGAGCCATTTCCCTTCCCCGTTCGCACCTCGCACCTCGCACCTCGCACTACGCACTCCCAAACAGTCTGCACTCCATAACTGGCTTTTGGACTGCGGGACGAAAGTGGTGATTTTACAGGTTGTTGGGACTTGGATGCTGAACTGGAATTATAGCGTAAAATGATTCCTGAATTCGCGCGCGCATTATGCGCGCGCGAATTAAAACGACAAGTTACAACACATATATCCGTGTCCAACTCATTAAATTCCTTAAAATCTTTAAGCTTGTTAAATTTCTATTTTTTAACTGATTTTTGACTATTTTTGACTCTTTTACTTTTTCAGCGGGTATTGAATTGACTTCGTCCGGAGAGACTGATATATTGTTTTGTCTTATGCGAGCAGAAGGTGTTTAAGGAATATTTATATGCTACTTACAAAATACATTTTTCGATTTTTTGTGTCTAGTCTTTTGGTTTTTCTTTTTACTCAAAACGCTTCAGCCTCCAAATACGCATTGGTAATTTCCCTCCGCGCTGGTAACTCGCAACTACACAGTGAAAACAAAACCTGCATCGCAACTCTTCTCCAGATTTTAGACGAAAAAGGCTTTGACCATATTGACGTTTTTTTTGAGGGTGGCGATGCTGAATTGAAGAACAGCGTTGATATCGATCGTCAGGCAATTACAGATAAACTAAAAGAGCTTGCCGGACAACTTGGCGCCACGGATCAATTGTGGCTATTTCTGCTTGGCCATGCCAGTGCTTCGTCGCGAAGAGTTAGTTTAGCGACTAAAAATGGCCGGCTTTCCGGGAAAGAACTCGCGGTTTTGCTTGATGCCATTAAAGCGGAACAGTTTATATTCTGCCTTAACACCCAAAGTCACGGACTGATGCGTTTGCTGGCTGAACCAAAACGTCTGGTGCTTTGCGCGACGAACAGTTACGAACAACTTAATCCGCCTCACTTCACCGCTTTTTTCATCAATACATGGGCCGAAAGTAAAGATACGAATTTGGTTGATATCGCAAAAAAAGCCGGACGCTTAACTGAAGATTTTTATAAAGACAACCATCTTGCGGTTGCAGAAAATTCACAAATTTATTATAACGGGGAGATTTTATCGTATCCTTTTGACGGCAGTAAAAATAACTGGCTGAACTTCGCGATGCCGGAAACGGCTTTCGACAATGTTGATAGCGGTAAACCCATTTTTACCCCGGAACTTGGAGGAATTAAAATTGAACCAGCAACTCTTGAAACGCGCACAAAACTTGCTGAAGCACGTAAGTTTGCCGCGGTATATCCGCAATATGGTGCAGTATATATAAAACGGAATATTGATTTAACCCTCAACCGCGATAACTCCTCCCGAATAGTGCAAGACGAAACGATTTACCTTAACCACGATTCAGCGGCAGAAATATTTGGTGTTTTCAAGGTGCCGGTTCCCACCGGTTCAACGAGCAAAATAACCTGCGCAAGAATTATCTATCCTGACGGCAGCTATGCGGATTTCAATGTAGATTCGAAAGATTTCAGCCATCTGGTTATGTTCAGCGGTTTACAGCAAGGCTGTCTGGTGTTGCGTTCTTCGCTGATAAACGCCCCTGCCCCGCAGCAACTCCCCGATTGTAACCAGGATTTGCGACTTCAGACTAACTTCCCAGTTGTTGCGACACAAATAAAACTGACGGTTCCAGAAAATTCGTCTTTGCGTTATAAATTATACAATTCCGCTGTTGCTCCTGAAATTACCAGCACGCAATACAGTAAAAATTATCTCTTTAAGATAGATTCCATTCCGTCTTATTCGCATCTGCCCGGCGATCCAGACTATCGGGAAATAGGTATTCACCTGGCGCTTTCGACGATGAAATCATGGGAGGATTTCACGGAATGGACAGCGCGGATGTTCCATCGTTCCGAAAAAATAGACCCATCGACTGAAGAATTTCTCGGAAAATTGGTGAAAAACTGCAAGAGTGATACGGGAAAAATTAAGCGGATCTATGATTTTCTTTGCGGATTGCGTTATCTGACTGTTCCGGTGGGAGCCGGGGCTTTCCGTCCGCGTCTACCGGGATTGGTAATTCGCGAACGTTATGGCGACTGTAAAGACAAAGCCAACGCTTTAGTCGCACTAGCCAAAAAACTCAACATAAAAGCTTACCGCGTACTGGTTAACCGAGGTGGCTGGACTGATAAAACGTTTCCATCGTGGCAATTCAATCACATGATAGCTTATTTTCCGGAACTGTCTGAATATCCACAGGGACTTTGGTTAGATGCGACTGACGGCGCGACGCGTTTTGGCACTTTACCGCCCGGCGATATTGGACGCACGGGAATGCTGATCAAAGAGCAATCATTTGAGTTCAAAACTATCAGTCTATCAAGTAATATAAAGAACGTGATTGAACGGAATATTGAATTAAACTCTGATAAAGATACAGGAAAACTTACTGGAACAGTGCAAATAACCGCGACTGGACTGCCGGATTACCAGTTTAGACAGACCATAAAACGGCTTTCTCCACGGCAGTTGGAGTTCTTTATTCATCAGCAGATAGATTCTTTTTTACCTGGATTCACAGTTAAAAACTTCGAAATAATAACGCAGCTAACTGATATCTCGACTCCACTGAATATAATTGTCGCAGTTGAAGGGAACCTCTGGATGCTTAATACCGCGCAAACTGTTCTGGCGAATTCAGTGTGGAATAAACTATCGTTTCCACGACGGAAATATGGGATAACCCTCAATGACGGGCAAAGTCTGCGCTTACTTCAAACCCTGACTCTGAAAGGGCAAATGCCACAAAAGCCCCTGCAGGAATGGAAGCAGGAAAATGAATATCTCTCAATAAACTTTTCAACCCGGCAGAGTACAGCTTTTGTTCAAAAGTTTGAACTTAATTTAAGGAAAACGAAAATTCCCGAACAGGATTATTCGCAAGTACGAAATATGATTTTAGAATTTAAAAGTAAAATTAACGGAGGTAAGTAATGAGCCAGCACCCACCTGATGATGTCGCCACAGTTTTATCGCAAATCCCGGCCAAAGTAGAGGAGATCAAAAAAGAGTTGAGAAAACGTATTTTAGGACAAGAAGACCTTATTGATGAAATGCTGGTAGCGATTTTATCGCGTGGCCATTGCCTCTTGATTGGAGTGCCAGGACTAGCCAAAACGCTACTCATCAGCACTCTGGGTGAGATCGGAAAACTTAAATTCAATCGCGTGCAGTTCACGCCGGATATGATGCCAAGCGATATTACCGGTAGCGAAATCATTGAAAAAAACCACTCCACTGGTTTGCGCGAATTCAAATTCATTCCAGGCCCGATTTTCACGCAACTGTTGCTAGCCGATGAAATCAACCGTACACCACCAAAAACCCAAGCTGCACTACTTGAAGCGATGCAGGAGCAACAGGTTACCGTTGCCGGCAAGCGCTATAATCTGGAAAAACCCTTTTTTGTGATGGCGACACAAAATCCGATTGAACAGGAGGGAACTTACCCTTTGCCGGAAGCACAGCTTGACCGTTTTATGTTCTGCCTGAACGTAGACTATCCCGAATTCGAACATGAAGTGGACATCCTGCTGACCACCACCCAGGATACGCAGGAGGATACCAACAAAGTTATTACCGCTGAAGAACTCATCGCAGCGCAGGCCGCTGTCCGGCACATTCCAATACCGCGTTCCGTCGCCGAATTTGCGACTCACCTAGTCAGAGCGACCCGTCCCAATCAAAGTGGTTCGTCAGATTTAGCGAACAAATATATTCGCTGGGGCGCTGGAACCCGCGCTTGTCAATATTTAGCGCTGGCGGGCAAGGTATTTGCGGCGCTAGACGGGCGTTTAAATGTTGCACGTGAGGATATAATCAGAGCTTCTTATCCGGTTCTGCGCCATCGGGTTATTATCAATTATCGTGCCGAGGCCGACGGTTTAAGCGTTGAAAATATAATAAATGAACTTACTCAATCGCTGTAACTAGACAGCAGAGGCATTTTATAAATGGTTAACCGAAGCGAAGCGATAATTTCAGAATTCCTTGATCCTGAAATCCTCAGTGCACTACCTTCACTGGAGATACAGGCTCGCTATCTTGTGAGCGGATTTCTGGCCGGTCTACACCAAAGTCCCTATCGCGGAAGTAGCGTAGAATTTAAAGAATTGCGCGATTACCAGCCGGGTGATTCGCTTCGGATTATTGACTGGAAAGCTTATGGGCGCACTGACCGTTTACAAGTAAAACTACGTGACGAACAGACTAATTTGAATGCTTATATCCTGCTTGACCGCAGTGCGTCAATGAACTTCGCCGGGCCCGAGGCTAATATGTCAAAATGGCGCTACGCCTGTAGTTTGACCGCAGCTTTATTACTTTTTTTACATCGCCAAAATGATGCATTCAGTATGAGCACAGTCAGTAATGGACTGGAAGACTTTATCCGTCCCGGCTCAAAAACAGTTTTATTTCAGCGTTTTTTAAAACAACTCCATCACGAAGCTGACGCGACACAGTGCGACTGGAATATGGCGCTGGAGGAGTTGGCAAATGTTATCCAGCAGCGTTCAATTGTGGTAATGATCTCCGATTTTTATACTGATCTAGAGGTTTTTCGCAAACATCTCGATCATCTACGTTTTATGAAATGCGAACCTTTGTTTATTCAGGTTATGGACCCGATCGAATGCGATTTTAATTATGATGACCCGGTTCTGCTTCAAGATATTGAAACCGGTGAACGACTGACCTTAAGCCCTGACCTGATACGTAAACATTACAAAGAAAGGATCGAGGCCCATATAAACGGTTTAGCGGATTTGGCTAAAAGAAATGGCGGAGACCATTTACTGTTGCGCACTGATTCATCGCCGATTAAGGCTCTTGGCAGTTATCTGGCGCTCAGAAGCAGGAGGTTCAAATGATCATTCTAGCTTTTTCCGGATTCTTAATCGGCACGAGCTTGATATTGATTCCACTCATACTGCATTTGCTGAAACTTAAACCACGCGTTCCGCAGGCTTACCCGGCATTAATTTTCCTTTATGCTACTGTCGCCAAAAGGCAAAGTCACAACCGGTTGCGAAAATTCATCGTATTGCTTTTGCGTTGCTTGATATTTTCATTGATAGCCTTAGCTTTTGCCTGGCCGTATCTGACTGATATTGTGCAGGAACCAGAGGAAGCCAGAATTTTATTATGGGACAACGGTTTCAGCATGCAGGACGAAAGCGTGAACTCTTACCTGAAAGACAAAGCCCTCAACATCTTACAGAGCGCCGATGTCAAACATCCTCTAGCACTTGGCGTAGTGACGGAAAGAGTTAAATGGAGTGGCGATTTTTCAGCAGATTCCAGAAAACTAGAGGAATGGTTTAGAGACAACAGCAAATCCTATGAAAGCAGTTCTTTTCGCGAAGCCATTCGCCAAGCAGACCACAAACTCAAAGGGATTTCGGCAAAAAAGAAGAAAATCATAATTATAACCGACCGTCAGTTTCTGCCCTGGGAAAATGTTGACCTCAAACAACCGCTCTCGCCTGAAACCGATTTAGAAGTAATTATGCCACTGGAGAGAACTGCAATTAAAAACACTGCCATTACAGCGGTAAAATCACAGTCGGAGTATTTCTCGCCAAAACAAAAAATAATCCTGAAGATCAATTTACGTAATTTCAATCTTGAAGAGGTTCCGGCAAATCTACTAGTCTATCTGGAAGATAAACAAATTTTAAAGAAACCATTAAAACTTGCGCCCAATTCGATTCTACTTGAACATGCTGAGCTTACCGCGCCACCGGAAGCGCTGCGACCGCTCGCCGGACGGGTCGAATTACGCGCCGAAGGTGAAAAATTGCTTATTGATAACATTCATTATTTCTCGATAAATCCGATTACCGAACCCAGGGTTTTCCTAACGCCATTGACGGCTAAAAATCGCGTTGATTTTATAAAAATAGCTCTAATGCCGGCAAAAACGTGGTATGAAAAAGTTAACCCGTCTTTTCACGACTTGACCACGACGACAACATTTGAGAATATAAAAGATGCCAACCTGCTGGTACTTCAAGATTTAAAATTATTCAATGACCAGCTAACCGAAAAAATCGATAAATATCTGGAAAGTGGCGGCAATGTGGTTATCGTATGGCAGAACAACACGGAAACCGCAAAAATGCTGAAACATTTTGATATCGAGATTATAAAAAAACAAAATAGAGGGGTTCAGCGTTTTGAAATGCTCGATTTTGAACACACCATATTTAAACACTATCTGCAAGTCAGCGCTGGGGCGTGGTTTGATATTCTGTTTTTTGACGTGCCAACCCTTAAATTTCCGACGAAAACTAAAATATTGGCTTATTTTGACCGGCAAATTCCTGCCATCACGGAATGCCACTATAAAAATGGCAAAGTCTTCGTTATCGCCTCCGAACTTGACCGTAAACACACCAACTGGTCGACTTTCGGTTCATTTTTGCCGTTTTGGCGCGAATTGCTTCTTTATTCAGAACGCAAAAAGCAGAGTGTTTATTCGTTGAGAACTAGTGGTGGCAAAATGTTCTGGCAAGAAAAAATTGCCGTAACTCAAATGGGAAAAACTGATGCAGAAATTAAAGACTTCCTGCGGCTCGATACACCCGGGAACTATATGGTAAAGAGTGAAACCAAGAACGAAATTTATAATGTCAATGTTCCAGAAAAGGAATCTTTTGTTACGCTTTTGCCAACAACTTACGATTACCAAAAACTGATTTCAAATGAAAAGATTCAAGCAACAGAAACTGTTACCGTGAAACAAAAAAATCAATTACAATCGATACAACACGCTAAAAATTACTGGTGGATATTGTTGCTACTCGCATTCGTACTGTCGTTTTTTGAAATTATGCTCGCTAACCGTACCGCATTATAAGGTTACAGATGAAAAAATTTAAACAAACACAACTACATAAGAACCTTAGAGCGGAACACCGCAAGCGCCTTGAGAAGCGCCCGCTCGGTTATCTACTGCTGATTTTATTAATCAGTTTCATCTTAAGTTCAGTCACCGCATTAATTACGCCTTTATACTCTTATACAATCTGTTTTTACATCTTTATTATCGGGGCCGTTACCGGTATCGTGGTATTTCTGACGACCTACATTGCTGGCTATCAAAGCATTGATAAGACCGCCCAAAATCTCGATATTCAGCATGACGCAAAAAACCGCTTGGAAACCACTCTTGAATTGAGCGATGCGGTCCATCCGCTAAAAGAGCATCATTATCAAGAAACCAACGCGTTTTACTCAGGCCATAAATTTTCATACTGGAGAATATTAAGATTACTCCTGATCATAGCGGTATTGTTGTTTTCATGGATGAATATAGGAATGTTAAAAACCCAACATGGACGTTATAAAATAGAGATTGAAAACCTGAAAAAAGAACAAAAGCCGGAATCGGAGCCGGAAAAACCGAAAACTCCGCCGAAACCAAAGAAAAAAGCCCGTGATGACAAGGCTGAATTAAAATTGATTTTGCCGGAATCAGAAACTCGCGCCAAACCGCTTGATGAGATTGAATGGTCAGGAGTCGGGCAGTCAAGTAGAGGGTTTCAGAAATTAACTCTGAGCGTATATGTCAATGGCAAATTTATCAAAGATATTAGCCCAGAGGGAAATCTCACTAAAAAAACCGGAAGCATTAAAGTTAACGGTTTTTTAGCGTTGGATGAATTCGATGTTCAACCTTTTGACCTTGTGAGCTATCATTTGACCGCTTACTCGCAAATCAATGAGAATCCCACACAAAAAATCATCAGTTCTCCGCAATTTATCGAAGTTCGTCCTTTCCGTGAAGATGCTTTTTTCAAAGAAGGCAGCGATGCCGGGAGCGAAGAGATGCAGAATATGCTTGCTGTTCTGGTTCGTTTCCTGCGTTTACAAATAGAGTTGAATAAAGCGACCTTTACCGCGAGAATTATGCGACAACAAGCAAAGAAAGATGATTTGTCGGCATATCATAATTTTTTGCAAACAGTCAGGAAAGAACAAAAAAACTTTAATAGCGAAGTGGAAGATTTTTTGAATAGTGAGATAGCGAGAAAATTTCCTGCGGAAACTATCAACAATATCGAAAAGGCCAATAAAAATATCAATGACGCCTGTAGTAAACTGGAACATCTGAATTGAGAGCTGTAATCATGAGAAAAAACCGTAAAACATTATTGGCATTAGCGATAGCCACCATGACGTTGATACTTTGGGCCGATAAACCCGGCGATATTGATGGATTGCAACAAGCTGCCGACTATCAGCAGAAAGCAATATATCATTTTATCCAGGCGATGAAAAATGTCAAAAAACAGCTTGTTCAAGCTAAATCTGAACAAGAGCAAAATTTGAATAAGGAACGCAATCCGTTTGAAGACCAGCAGGATTTCAAGATGCCTGAAATGCCCCCGAAGAATAACCCTCAAGTCAAACTGCAGAAGATTATTGACCTGCAGAACCAAGTGATTGAGGATTTTAAAAAACCGCAAAGCGCTGCAGAAAGGGTTACAAAACAGGAAGAAATAGGCGACGCGACGGCAAATTTGAAGGATGAACATCAACTTGAGGAGAGCGTAAAAAAAGCCTTGGGGCAGGCGCTAAAAACCAGTCACGAAACCGCCTATTTGATGGCCGCAGATAGTCCGGAACTGGCAAAAATCAAAGCCCAAAAGACTTTATCAGATTTAAAGGACGCAATGCGTAAACTGGAAAAAGTTAGCAATCAAAAATTCAATCAAAATCTCGAAGACGCGCAAAAGAAAGTCAATGACCTGACCAGTAAAAATCAAGACCAAAAAGGAGATGACGGCGATAAAGACAATAATAGCAACCAGACTGAAAAAGAGTTAAAAGCGTTACGCGATAAACTGAGCGAAAAGGCTGAAGAACACCATAAAACCGGCAAACAAAAAAATGCGGAACAGTTGGCTGAACTCGCAAAAAAGATCAATGATAAAATCGATGAACAAGAAACTGAGGATGAAAAAGATAAAAAAACCCTTGATGAAACCCTGCGTGAACTTCAAAAACTCATTGCCCAACTCCGGTTACAGAATAAAAAAGATTCGCAAATTCTCGCAGACAGTATCGAAAAACTGGAGGAATGCAGCAAGGAGTTGAAGTTTTTGACCAAACACCCCAAAAGCATGACCGCGAATGAACAAGCAGAATTACTGCGCGACCTCGAAATGAAAATGTTTGATATGATGCTGGCGCTCGACACCTTGGCCGAAGACGGCAAGAATAACACAAACTCAAAATCGCCCAACGAAGCCATGGCTGAACTTAAAAACGCCAATAAAGAGGCACAAAAACAGATTGATGAATTAAAAAAACTCCAGGCGCGCCAAAATGCTTCCGGATTCAGCCATGATCCGCTGATTTATCCTGAAAAATTCAGTCAGTTAAATGATTCTCTGCATAAAATCCTTATCAACGCGACTCTGCTATTTAAAAACATGAAAACGGAAGACCTTATTTATATTTTTAATCCCGACGACATTCCGGAAAAATACCGCGATGACGTTGCACAATATTTTGAACGGCTTTCAAATCCGGAACCAGCAGAAACTAAAGGTAAAGAATAAATTATGACTCAGTGGGTTCAACATTTTAATTGGAATTTTCCCGGCGGCCTTTGGGGAGTCGTGACCGCGCTAGTCGGCGGTTTACTGCTGATCGCCTTATCATACCGCTATACTTTGCGAAAAACCTCAGATAACGCCAAGGTCGCGCTAACGATATTGCGTTTTATGTTTATGCTGTTTATCATATTCTGTTTGTGTCGCCCGCGAATAGAACGTGAGTTGACCACGCAAAGCTCCAATAATAAAAAAATCGCCGTGCTCGTTGATGATTCAGGCAGTATGCGTATTAAGGGGTTCTGGAAAAAAGACCGTCTGCAAGAAGCTCTAAATTTCTGGCAGGAAAAAGTAAAAAAAGGTGACGATACTTATCAGTATGAATATTTCAATTTTGCGACAAAATTAAAGCAATGCCCTGATTTTAGTTCCCGCCCTGAACAAAGCCAAACAAAACCCTCAAATACACAACTGTATCAGGTCATAAGTGATTGCTGTAACCGTTTTCCATCTGAGAACTTTGCCGGGGTTATTTATATGACAGACGGCATTGATACTTCAGGAACGTCGCCGCAGGATGCCGTCAATAAATTAGCAGCATGCAGTCTAAAACATATTTTTGTACCGATATGCACCGAGTTACCTGCCAAGCCATATATAAATTTACGTAAAGTTGAGGCTCCTGACCAGGCTTTCGTCGGCACCGAGGTTCCTGTGCTGATCATGACTCAACAATCCAATATATCTCCGGCAACTAATGCTGAACTTGAAATCACGAAAAACGAAAAAATCCCGGTCAGCGTGCATAAACTGCATTCCGGCAGCGGAGTGCAAACGATAAAACTTCGTTTACCGATCCGTGAAATCGGCGTAGATTTATATAAAGCGGTTTTGAAGGTCGACGGCAAGAAGAGGTCGGAGGTTGTCTGGAGCATTATCAAACGCATAAAAAAAGATTCCGCGCAGGTTTTAATCTATCAGGGCGCTCTGGATTGGGGAACCCGTTTCCTCCGAAACCTCTTTGCTGATAATGATAAAATAAAATTGGATTTGCGCTATGCCTCAAATGTATATGATATAAATCGGGATAATAGCTTAAACAATTTTCCCGGCAGTAGTGAACTCGCTAAATATGATGTGGTTGTTCTCTTCAACCTTAACCGTAAACAGATCACTTCAACAATGGAAAAAGACCTGCAAGATTTCGTCAGTCGCGGCGGCGGATTGTTCTTTCTTAACGGTAATCCGGTCAGCGTCAAGGAGTTTGCCGACTCTCAGTTGGAAAAACTCCTGCCGGTAAAGTTTGATCCAAACTATAACAAAGATGCTCGTAGCGATACCCAGACGATGAATTTTTTACGACGCCTAAACTCTACTAAAAACGGCACCAGATGGGATACCAGTTTTCGCCAAAGCAAAGAATTCACCTTCAAAGTGCCTGAACTTAAAAAATTTAACCTTAGCAGAATCGGGTTGCAAAGTCCAATTTTCAAAAGAAAGACCAAACTTGGTAAAACCGAACAGATTACTCCGGAATTCCAAGACCTTGCGTGGGTAGAGGAAGCAAAACCCGGAGCGAATGTGCTCGCCAGCTGGCATGACAAAGACAATGCAAAAGAACATATCCTGCTCGCTTATCAGAATTTTGGCAAAGGCCGCAGCATGGTGCTGGCCACAGATCCGCTCTGGCGCTGGCGCATGAACACGCCTTCAAGCGATAATAGCTTTGAAAAATTCTGGCAGAATCTATTTTTCTGGCTGGCTCAGGGACAAAACGAACAAGCCGGCTGGATAATTCCGAATCTGTTTATTCCCGGCGGTGAACAGCTCAAGGTCTCCTTCAATCCCGGCAAAAACATGATTGATCTTGATAAAGTGGAATGCCAACTTGAAAACGGAAAAACGGCGCAGAAACTTCTTTTTCATCCAGATGACTCAAAAGACCGTTATTTTGTAAAATTCGCCTCCGAACCTGATCAAAAATATACTCTGAAAGCTCAATACAAAGACGAAGTTATTGCTAGCGCCAGCTTTATGACTCAGCCTCAGGAGCAATCAAATATGGAGGAACTTATTCTCAAACCTGATCTGAATATACTTCATGAATTTGCGGCCCTGCCGAATGTCTATATTGAAGATGCTCAGGAGGGTTTTGACATTAGCAAATATTTTACCACCGAAACCTTCACGCTATCCAAGAAGGAGATTTTTCCATTGTGGCATCGCTGGTGGATATATGTTATAATAGTCGGTTTTTTCGCCGCAGAAATGATAATCCGAAGATTCTTTAAACTGGTATAAATGGAGATGAGAATAAAATGATTAAATTGCTAACTTTACTGTTTATATTTCTTTTGAACTTGAATATTCCGGCACGAAACCGAAACCTCGGAATGGAGAAAAAAGAGTTTTCGGAAACAGACCGGGGTAGCCGGGTATCCTGGTGTCGGCTCAAGTTTCCGGTAAAAGGCAGTTCAAGCCGTGAATCAGCGTGGGACTGGCACGCGCATCCCAGTGGCGATGTCAAAATGATTCAAGTTTTACGCGACTACACCAGCATTAACTTGAAACAAGAATGGAATGTCGCAGATATTGCTGATTTGGATAAAATGTGCGCTTTCCCGCTCATTTTCATGCATGGACAACGTCTGATAAATATTGATGAAAGAGCGAAGAATAATTTAAAAGAATATATCTTACGTGGTGGTTTTTTGCTTATCGACGACTGTGTTTATCACAGATCGGCCCCTGATCTGTTTTTTCACAGCATGGTAAAAAAATTATGGAAAATACTCCCCGATATGAAACTAATAAAATTAACCCCCAGCCACGATCTCTTCAAATGCTATTTCGAACTACAAAGGTGGCCCCACATGCAGGGACGCGACAACGGCATATACGGAGCATATCATAAAAACCGCCTAATCGCTTTCATATATTCAAGCGATCTACACTGCGGCTGGGTAGATGTAGGCTGGTTTTCATCCAAAAACACCCAAGACGCCTACAAAATGGGAGTAAACCTCTACATCCACGCCATGAACAATTAGAGAGACACTACTTTCTAATTTTACCGTCAGGTTATTTATCAATATTTTATCCTGAGAAATGGGGGAATTATTATTGCTATGATAGCGTTGACTATAATTGACATGATCATTATTAGATAAAACATTGCAAAAAAATTGCTGTTCATGATAGGTTTGTAATCAAAGTTTCCTAGCCATGATGTTGCAAGGTTAAAAACGAGTAGAGATAGTATGATTGCAAAGAACCCTTTACTCGCGCCATGTAGATCAGCTGGACTGAGGTTGATTGATCCTCCTACCGTAAAACAAATATAGATAAAAATATAAAATCGCCAACTTGACAGGTTTGACCAAGTGAAAATCTGTTTGAATATAAAACTCATTTGTTCCGTAATAGCAGCCGGAGTGTCGCTGTTAATATTCTGTACGGGGGCAAGTTCAATCAGATGCCCAAACAGAATATAAGTTGCCAGATAGATAACTAGCACCCCTAATATGATTGGCCCGATGCCAATAAAAAAGTTGCCGATAGTTTGATAAATGCTTTTGGGATTGTAACTATGATTGACATAACCCAGCGTTCCACTATTCAAATCAGGGCTGAAAAATTTGATCTCGTTAATTTTGTGTCGGAATATAAGACAGAAAAGAGCGTGTCCGCTTTCATGCACCATTGTTCCCAGCCAACCGAAGAGTAAGAGGTAAAGTTTTATTCCCAGCAGACCGGAAGCTTTTCTTTCAATGATCTTTGAGACAAAATTCATAATCAGCCCAAACAATAATCCCGGCCCTAAAATCACCAGCAATTGTATTGCTGTAGTCATAACGGCGTTATAAAGATAGGTCATAATGTCATTGGGCATTTAAGAACCATACTTTCATATTAAATTCACCCCATAAAACATGATCTTAGAACAAACAAAATCAGAACTATTGCCATTATAAAAAAGGCAAGTTTGAGGATTATTTTACTAAGCTTAAAACCGACATAGAAAAAAAGCAATACTGCTACTAATATTAATAATTTTGACACCATGAAACATCCTTGTGTTTTATTTTAAATCGCACTGAGTAATCCTTAGGGCTCACTCAAAAAAAAATTCAGCATAATCATCTTATTACTGCGATAGTATTTCCATGGCTCTTTTATTGCTCCAAGCGCTGGTCTTCTCTGCGATTAATGCATCCCAAGCCATGCCCACCGCAAGTTTTTTAAAGCCAAGTTTATTGTAACAAATAGCCAATGTTGTTTTGGCATCACCATCACCATTATCAGGATTTAATTGAATCGCCTGAGTCAAGTTCAACGTAGCATAGAGGTAATCTTTCTTTGCCAGTAATGCTGAACCTAATAAGCTATAATTTGGGCTATATGCAGGAGCTTTATTTTTAGCTTTATGGAGTAAGATTATTATTTCATCTAAATTTGTGCCTTGAGAAAATAGTTTTGCGGCCTCTTTATATTCATCGGTCATTGAGCTTGAAACGTCACCAGAAAAAACAGAATGTCCTGCGGTGACTAAAAGATTAAACGGGGTGTAGATGCCATACGCTGCTGTACTATGTTGGCTTAGACTAAGTTTATTCCTGGTTATTTCATTTGCAACTAAATCGAGATAACTTCCATATTCAGACAAAAGTTGTTTAGCTGAATTATTATTATCAGCATAAAGCTCTAAAATAGTGCTTAATTCTTTTTTCTTTTTACTGTATTCGTCCACATTGCAAACAGCACTTAGTACCATCGTCAATGCTGAGAGGTAACTTTTTTGCTGGATCAAACGCTGTGCAAAATAAACCGCTGAACTAAGATTGCCGTTCGCGGTTTTTGATAATTTATTAGCTTCGTCAGCAGATTGTACAGGTGGCGTTTCTAGAGAATTTTGTGTGTATGGGAAATTATTGAGGGTATATTTATACTCTAATAACTCTTTTTGCCAGTAAACAGCACTCTCAATACTGCTGAGTTCCTGGTAAAATGTCGCTAGTTTTTCTTCATCCTCATTTAGACTCTCTCTGTATTCCTTTAAAGCTGTCACCCACTGTTGCAATGAAATAGACATTATTTGAGATTGCTTTAAAGCATTGTCATACGGAACGGCAATAACATATCTGTATTCATTACGTGAACTCATACCGTTAAATAAAACTCGACAGTTTGTGCTGAAAGAAAACTCTCTTAATGACAATTGTTTATCCATGATTTGCTTTTTAAGTTGCCGATATAATTTAGTTGAAGGATCAAAGTTAAATTGTAAGTTTATTTTTTCAGGTGAAAGATAAAAATGTTTTAATGCCTGTTGGGTACCGAGCATTCCTTCCATTTCGCCTTTGCGTCGCTCTTTAGCAATATTCTCACTTAAAATCGTTGTTGTTTGCACGAACAAGACATTCTCAATTTTCGTAACTCCATCTTTGAGGCTGTCTTTCTTTGAATTATATAGCGCAAAGGTTTGATCTGGCCAATTGCAACAAGCAGCGTAAATGGCAAAGAAGAAAATCAGAGAAAATATTGTTTTCATTTTATAACCTGTGTAGAACAAAGGGGGGAGGAATCCCCTCCCCTTTGCAGTCATCATTTAGAAATCATCATCAACATTATTGATATTTTCATTCATATAAACAGCTGAACGACTTTTCATCTTTTTCTGTTGCTGATTTTGTTTAACAGACGGGAATTTTACATTATTTTTGCTTAACGTTGGTTGCCCCTCTGTTGCCACGGCCTGGTCATATTGTTTTATATATGACGATGTTTCTTCGTTGGATGTTTTTATGCCACTATTACAACCAACGAATAACACCATACTTATAAGGGCTATAGCCAATGACTTAAAAATCATCATCAACATCAGTGTCTCCAATAAATACTCCACTTTTCGATTTGCGGTCAGCTTCCTCTTTCGCTTTGGATTTTCTCGCCTGCTCTTTTGATTTTTCTTGAGATTGAGCTTGAGTGGCTTCACGCTTTGCGACTGTATCATCAATGGCTTTAGTCTGATCCTTTCTACCGCGCTTATAAGATTCCGCATCGTTTTTCGCCTTATTAACAGCTGCAGTATTTGCGTCAGTCCGACCTTTTTCAAGTGATTGATATTTCTCTGACTGTACCGCCGTGGCCCAATTTACTCTTTCGATAGCCAATGCTGACTTTGCCGCACTTGGGTTAATGCCATAGACACATACATATATATCTTCTCCTGAAATGGGGTGGATCATCGTCTTACTTTTTAGCTGTTGAAGTCCACGAACAGTTTTATTTTGAAATGATGCAGATAATTTTTCAGCCATAGATTCTGCAACTTGGGTATCATCTCTTTCTCCGGCATTCCGTGTTTGCATCATTTGCGATGCAGTTTTCTGTGAAGCCAAATCCGAATAGATGGAATACACTGCCATTTGTGAGGCGAACATTTCAGCTAAACTTTTAGCTCTACGTCTTTGAGAGCTAGCTTTTGGAAGAGCTCTGGCACTAACGGCAAGAAACCAACGATTGCCATCTTTATCTAAAAATTGACGTGGACCACTCATTACGGTAAGATTCTGCTTATTAAGCCAATCATGGATAGATATATCTTTTCTGTTTGTTTTAACAGTTTTAAAATTTTCTCCTGTTGCAAGAGCTCTCGCAACTCGGTGTAAGCTTTTGCTCCAACAAACCAAAACAGCAACTTGATATCGTTCATCATCTTCACTCCACGATTCGGCTTGAGCAATTACAGTAGCTCCGAATAGTGGCATTTTAGCCATTTTACTTACGGTACTAGTCATCTCACTTTGTAAAGTGCCTTGTAGTGCTGCTGCTTTTTGCTCAATTACATCATATTCTTCTTTTGCCTTTAAATATGCTTGCTTGCTTCTTTCATATTTTTCTTTTTTATCATCAGCAATTTTACCGGAATCATATTGTTCATCGATTTTTTTGATAAGTGAATCTATGAATGCTTTGCCACGATCACTCCATGTAACTCCCGCAATCATTGCAGCTTCATCTTTATCCATATACTCTTTAAACTTCTCTAAACGATCTTTCATCAGGTCGAACTCTTTCTCGGCAGCTTTTATTTTAGCGTCAAATTTTTCTCGTAGTGGATGCCCAGGAAGCGTAATTTGGTCAGACGCAGACATTTTGCTATTGACAAATTCAATTATTTGTATTTTTGCACGTAAAATAGCTTCCTTCGTTTTCATTTCACGCTTAACTAAAAAATCCGCATCTATTGCCGGACTCTGGCAATCGAATTCAGCTGTTTCAACGACAAAAAATCTTTTCTTCTTGTCGTCATACTTCGGGTTCCATCCTTTCTTTTCCATAAATTTATTCAATTGCTCGGCTGCTGTCACCGGAGTGGTCACATCAGCTTTCTGGACAGGAGGTTGAACAGGTTCTTTCTGAGCTTCATAAACAGCTTCTGTACCAGCATCATCATTAATGACTTGAGGTTCTTCTGCTGTATCAGTGGCTTTGAACTCTTGTCCGATTACTCCAAACGCCGAAACACTTAAAAGCCCAACAATTAAACTTTTGGTTAACCAATTACTCATTTTTACTTTCCTTTCTTTTATTAATGAAGTATTTGTTAGTTTATACCTCAACGAGTTACTTATCATTCGGTTACACGATATTTACAACTATAGTTTTTTTTGCAACAACTCCTTAATTTTCATTAATATTATTTAACCTCTAGGTTTATTGCTAGATACCAAGTCAAATAATTTGTTTTATGCAATTTTATGGAACCACCTCCTCCTCAATATTTATTATGCTCGTAAACAAAACGATATTATTAATCAGCTTCCTTGATTCTAATTCTAAAATCAACACAATTTTCAGTTGGGGCAACTGATGTGAATGTAGTATCATCGCCGGGTAGGATAAGTTTTTTCTGCCAGCCAGGATCATCCATTGGTTTAACCTGAGCCCCATCTCTATCAAACCAATCAAATCTATAGATTACTTTATGTGCAGAGTCTGAGCTGGTTAATCCGGTGCGTCCACTTTTCATAAAGACTTGGATGCGTTTAAAATTGTCATTGGTCTGGCTTTGACGAATTTCCTTTATTACTAAGCGACGCTTTAAAAAGCCATCAGTAATAACTCGTTTGTCCATAACGATGTCCGGAGTTCCTGCCTTAGTAGCGTTTTCATAGGTATTAACAGAGTCATTGATACACCCTGTCATTAGTATTCCAATGGCAAATGTTCCTAACAGTATTTCTTTTCTCATTCTACTTGTTCCTTATTTATGGCTTACTTACTAATAGCATCAATTAGCGAAAATCTTACATCAATAATGGGTTGCAAATAATATTTTCTTTTTTTATTTTCTGCCTTTTAGTTCACTAAATTTTTCAGCAAATTTATTTGAGGCCTGCTTCGTGATTGCCAGCAAGAGATTTTTCTCTTCCGCTAAAAGGGCTTTGATTTGTTCATTATTGAGTTTAACGGTCAACTCTTCGCTCATAACAACCCGTGCATCCGCAGCACTGATAACTTTAAGAGCTAAAGTCATAAGTAGTTTTTTATTTTGTTTCACCCTGCCGCGTTTAGGGTCAAACTTGCCTTTAGCTGAATATTTATAATCAATCAGACTGGGCATAACTAAGAAATCTGCACTTAAATTATTACCAATTTTAGCCATCTCCTGCTGTTTAGCCATTTTGGCTTTGACCATTTTTATGGTAAGGTCCTGTTCTTTAAAAGCCTTATCCATATTTGCACGATCAATAATTACAAAAGCATTAGTTGCAGCTAGCTGGCTTTCAAATTCTTTCCCGATTTGCAGTGCGATCCGGGATGCTGACATACGCTCGTTGTTACCAGTATTATAAACAGTATTTTCATCTTCACATGAAACCGGAAAAATGGCTACGGTTGCCGGAGCATCACCGCGTGGATTATCTGGATCAAATTTAAAGACCTTAACTTTTAATTTCGCTTCCATCCGATCCCCGGATATATTATTTAGAGTAATAACGTGGTAACTCTTAACGAAACCTGACGTCTTTTCCTTAATTTTTTGTTCAAATGTTTCTGACTGGACAGACGCATTGCCTTCTTTGTCATTTAATTTTGCGGAAATACTGGCAAATTTTTTCTGTAGTTCAGTATTTGCTTCCATTGCGCCTCCATTAACCATGCGTATAGCCTCAATCAGGGCATTTTTAATCGCTTGTGAACGATCTTCGCCGGTTCCGTAGCTTATTACTACACCATCATCTGAATTTATTGTGTTTGCCGCCCCTGAATTTGTGGTGTTTGCCGATTTAGCCCCTTTGAGGTTTTTTGCTTCCGCTGTTTTTTTTATATCTTCGATATCCTTCGATTCAGCGATTTTTTTCAGTTCAGTCACACTTGGAGCGTAACCATAAGCAACTGTCAAATATTTGGTACCAGCCAAAGGATGGATAATCTCCTGTTCCGCAAGCAATGTGGCGTGGCTCTTAATATCTCTGAGGTTTTGAGAAATATTCTGCACAAATGTTTTAAGTTGTTCAGTAGATTTGTGTCCATCTACATGATGTGATTTTTTCATCATTTGAGTTGCTTTATCGTATGATGCGACATTGGCGTAAAGTGAAAAATTCACCATAGCCTGAGCCTCAATAGCAGCAAAGGATTTGGCTATTGAGCGACCTTTACTAACAGGGTAGGCAACAATGCCGACAAACCATATTTTGCCCGTTTTATCAATAAAAGTTCTTGGCCCTATTGAGTTTTTTTCTATAGCCTGTTGCAACCAGTCCTGAACTGTGCCGGGTTGTTTATCGGGGCGTGCTTTAGGTTGTAGTTTTCCAATAGCGTAGGCTTCAGATTTTGCCGACCACAAAGCAAGTACGACAATTTCATATTGTTTAGTTGTCGGGTTGTAGGATTCGGCATGGTTAATAACAACACTACCACAAAGTGGCATCGCGGATAAAACCTCAATCGCACTATTAAAGCTACTTTTAGCTTCTATACCTTTATCGAGATCAGTGCCATAAGCGCTCGCATATTCCTCTCGTGCAGACATGGTTGATGAAATACATTTAATAATTTCGGCTTTAGCGGATAAAACAGCGACCTTAAGATAGATCATACGTTGTTCATCAAACATGGCGCTTTTAAGGTTATCACTCTTAAAATCACTGACGCCAATCGCAATAATACGTTTTTTTTCTGAATCGAAACCTATTTTATAACTATTATCTCTGCCAAACTGCTGCATAGCCTCATAAGCTGATTCATTCGCGAATAAAGACATGCCTAATAGACATAAAGTTAAACTAATAATTTTTTTCATTCTTCTTCATCTCCCGCTTCTGGTTTAAGTTTTATGGTATTACCTGTAAAGTCAACTTTATCATCATCTACTTTCAAACCACGTTCTTCAAGAATCGGTGATAATACATCAAAGAAAAATTCCATAGCATCGACTTGACTATTAGTGGTAACCGTTAAGTTGTTACCTCTTATTTTAGCTTGGGCTTTTGACGTATGTTTTTGTTTGACTAAATCCTGACGAATATAAAACAACACTCTTTTACGATATTTCTCAGCAATGCCAGAGCCATTGATATAGATAACGATTGGGCCTTTGGCAACTTTAGTATTGTTAATACTCATTATCATATCATTAATTTTTGTTCCTGCATCATTCATCAGTAGCTGAACTGCACTTTCAATTGCACTGCCAAACGCATCAATAACCGCATCTTTCTCTTTAGACAAGCAGGAAACAGCATAGGACTGCGTTCCTACCGATTTTGTTACGCCAGTGGAGAGTTTTTTAATGTTAAAAGCGACCGTAACTTTTAATTTCATAGTCTCTTTGTCAAAGACCAGTGAATCAAAACGATAATAAAGCACCAGAGTATCAGGATCGTTATTTTTTATTTCCTGTAACAAGTCTTTATCGATAGCGAATGCATTGGTTTTAGGATCAAAGAAGACACCAAGAAGTGTAGAGTCTTTAGTTTTATATTTTTCATATTCAGGCTGATCAGCGAGCAATTTAATACTCAAACCATATTTATCGGTATTTTTGATAATCGAGTCGCGGGTACGGCGTTGAAATTGAGTATAATTCTGAATATAAAACTTGTTCCCGTCAAGACTGCCGGCTCCAAAGGCTTTATCTAATTTTATCTGTCCCATCGAGGGTGGTTCTTCTAAAATCAGCAATTCAGTTTTTCCTTGCAATTTAAACCCAAGTTTTTCAAGATACTGATTAAGTTTTTCCGTATCAAGCGTAATTGTGAATATACAGTTTAACTGCCCTAATTTTTGGTTTTCTGTTAGCCATTCCCAAGCACTTGATTCGAGGTAGGTGTCAGTAATGAAGTTACTAGCTTCATTTTTAGCCTGACTAACAATATTATTGGGAATTGTGTTGTTTAGCCGTTTTATATATTTTTCTACGGCATTTTCCTGAGCGAGACGTTGAGCCTCTTTTTTTATTTTGTAGGTTTGTGTTTTCCCTTCGACAGCGACCTTAACTTGCATCTCTTCGCCATGCATTGGTGCCATAACCCCAAAAACAATACTTAATAATACGACAATTCTTTTCATGTTGTTTCCTTTAATTTAACTTGGTCTTCCTAGAGGCTTTTCTCTTTTCATTTTCCTGCTCATTCATACGATCACGCATACCCAGTGCTAATAAGCAGCGGGAAATGCCCATTGCGATACGTTTGTCCGGCATTGACTTAAAAGCATAACGATAAGTTTCTAGTGCTTTCTTATATTCACCAGTTGCCTCATCACATATCCCTAAAGCATAGATGTAAGAAATTTTATCTTCAATAAAATTACTATTAGCATCTGCGATATCTTCCGCATCAATATCCGGATCATCTCTTTTTACCATTACGGTGCAAGCCTGATCAAAGTCTAAGTCGCCAAATAGTTTTGCTGCTTTGTCATTTTCATCCGCAAGCACTTTATTGATAATGTAGCGCCGTGCGCCGTAGTAAGCGCCATTCTTCAGTAGTTCATAGAGTTTTTTATCATCAAAGTCACAGATAATGTTAAAGCTCTGTTGAGATGGAGAGATTTTACAAATTAAATCACTGGATAGCACAGAAGCCAAAGCCATTTGTCCCTGCAAAGGTGTCGGAATTGTAGAGCATTTCCTAATAACTTTATATTCACCTTTTGTATCTTTCTTTTCGTCTGAACTGGAAAAGAAAGATTCTTTCTCTTCCAGAGCCTGCATTTTTGATATCTGATCGTGTTTCTTTTTTATCAATGAAGTATACTGCTCTCTGAATTCACCATTTTCAAGAATAAACTCATGTTCAGCAACACTGAAGGTCTCGGTTAGCTTTTCAATTTGTCCATTATTTCCCAGCTTATAAATGGTCAAGGACAACATTAAATTCGCGCCCCATGCGCGATATGGGATCATAGCAATCTTTTCGTTGGTGGAATTAATTACCCGTACCGTTGAGTAGATAGGCTCGTTGGTTAATGGATTAGTTCCTGACTTATATTTAACATTCGACCATCTTGACAAGTTAAACACTTTAGGATAAACTCCACTAATTTCAGGTGCAATTTGCCACCATAAACGACCGTAAATTAAAGCATCAAAACGCTGATGCAATTTACTGTTAGGATATTTATCTTTTATGAAATTTTCAATATCCAAGTCTGTAACCTGGTAAAATTTATTTTTAAAGAAAGCTCCAGCAACCATCTGTTGAACAAGAGCAATAGTTTCTTTATCTGCACAATAAGTCTCGATAAATGAGTCGTTCGGCAGTGAATTGAAGTCAATCAGGCCAATTTTACTAATACCTTGTAGATTCAATTTACCCGGAACCATAATCGTCACAGGAACAGTCGTTACTTTGCAACTAGTTAAAGTGAACAGTATTGCCACAGTCACTACAGTCATGCATAATTTATATTTGATACTCATTATAACTCCTATTGATCTTTATATATTTTTCGTTTGAAGCTATTTGCTTTGCGAAGCTTTTGTTTTTGCAACTCTTTCTTCGCATTGATGATCTGCTCAACCCGCTGCATACCTAATTGGGCAACTTCATTTGATTTATCTATTTCAAGCCCCTGTTGCCAGAAGTCAGAGGCAGCCTGATATTCGCCAATCACTTCAAGTGCAATCGCCATATTTGAAACGTCAGCAATTTTGGGATCACCTTCTGAAATGATCTCATCCAGTAGTTTTATAGCTTCTGTATAGGCATGAGCCTTTAAGAGCAAAACTGTTTTTTTATTACCATCTTCATTTATCTCTATCTCCCGGCTTTCAGTATGAGGAGATATATCAGCAATGATTTGATCAATTGCCGGCATAATCATTTTAGCAATAATTGCCGAATTTACCGGAATTGCCGCAATTTTTTCATAGCCATATTGCTCGTGATAGGTTAATGAGTTAAACTCTTTTTGGTAAGCGATTTTTCCGGACTTATCATAAAGCACGGCTTGCAACTTTCCAGTAGCATCGACAGTGTATACTGTAATTTCGACTTGTTGTTTTTTGACTCGTGCCCTCTCGTAATTTGGCGATGAACTCGGGATGTCACTTTTGTCGCGTTTATACGGTAGATAAGTTAACTCAGCCTCTCTTTCAGTCTTTTTCTTATGTTTTTTTATATCAGCTTCCAGGAAAACCTCAAGGCGCGCCGACTCGATTTCAGATGCAGAGTATAAATCATAACCATGAGGGAATTTTTTCTGCTTCATCAATTGCTGTAAACCATCAACACCACTACTGTCACCCCACAAAACATCTACGGTTTTACAAAACCCCTCATCGTTGAGTTGTGCAGCAATTCGTCCACAAAGATCATTTTGAGCAGATTTAAGGTCATACTCACTGACAGCATTCCCCGTTAGTGTGATTTTCGCAGCGATACTTAAAGGGGAAATTGATGAGAGATCAGCAATTTCGCGTGGTGGCATGAGATAGTCAACTTGTAATCGATTGTCCGGTGTCGCACAACCAGTTAAGATAATCAATGTTATTACACCTAAAAGCAGTTGTATTCGGCCTGCTATTACATTTGGATAACTCATTATAATGTTCCTCCTATATCTGTATTATTCATCATACGCCATTTATTTTCAATGCGTCCTAATGAATTTGCACAGCCCATGATTAGAGCTTCATTATTAGTTATTTGCATGATTTTTAATTGCCTGCCAAAAGCATCCTGGAGGGAATCCGGACTAAAATCAATCATCTCACGAACAATAGTCAACAAGTAATAGTTCGATAATGTCTCTTCAAGTTGATCCTCTTTGTCTTCGTACTCGCCAGCTTTTACAGCCACGATAAACTTTTCAAAACTATCGGATAAAACATCCTGAGAACGTTCAATAAATTTTTGATATTGTTTATCAGAAAAGGTATTAAGCATCTCTTTATCGGCATTAAATGGGATATAGGTATCAATGTAACGATACTGTGTGATGAATGCTTCTTTGAGTTTTTCAATAATTTGCGTCACAAACAAACTGGTATACTGCACTCGGTCGCGTTGCTTATCGCAGGTCAAATCTGAATCATAAAGTAAAATTTCAAATGAACATTTCGGGGTAAGGGTTTTCACTTCATAGAGAACCACACTAACAAATGTAGCATTAGAGGTTGAACTCTTGTCGGTTTTAATTAAAACATCATGACCACTTGATTTATTATCAATTGATTTAACGCTGTAGTTTGAATTATATTTTTTTTGCTGATCGTCGTCGAACCTAAACGCATGCTGTAAGTTTAATGCTAAGATATAATCTGGATTCTCATCGTCAATTGTTATTTTTTTGCTTGCAGCAAATTGTTGCGAGAGTTTTAAAACAATATAATTTAAGAGACTATCGCTTTTGTTTAAAGGTAAGATACATATTTTAGGATCTGTTTTAAAGTTAACCGTACTTGCTGGAGAAAGATATTCAACCTTTTCCCATTTTCCCGTAGCGCAACCAGTAATAAATAGTATCCCCCCGATTAATAAAATATTCCTTAACCACAACCTTTTAAACTGCATTTAATTCTCCATTTAATTTAAAATAAAATCCCCTATGTTTTATTTAGGGGATTATTAAATATATCTAAATTATTTTTTTAGATTTTTAGCAACGTTTATTAACAGTTCATAACGATTATACAAGAAATCTAACTCTTTTTTGCTGTAATCAAGATTAGACTTAACTGCATTCAATGCTTTTGCTCTATTGGCGGCTTTTGTCGCTTCAGCGCCAAAACCGATGCCAGAGCTTGTAGCGTTTTTGCTCAAATCAGTAGCGGATTTGGCAATGTCAGTGACCTGACCTTGTAAAGCTTTTATTTCACCGATCTTCCGCATTGGATTAACTTTATTGACTAATTCAGCAGTCAAGTTGAATTTTTCAGTGACGATTTTTGGAATCTCTTCCTCTTTTGCATTTGCAAATTCGAGGATTAAATCTTTATACTCTTTTTTGCTATCAATTTCTTTAGCATATTTCCCTAATTGCTGGTTAATGCTTGACTGCAAATTATTCGTTTTTGAGATAACTGTGTCAACTTTGGGTTCTCCAAAGGTTGTTATTGCTGGAGGTTGGCTATCTTTCAACTCCTGGTAAGTTAATGGTTTTGCTGGAGTACTGTTACAGCCAGTAAGCATGGCTCCTGCAAAAATAGCGGCGGCAGTTGTAGTAAAAAACTTGTTCATGTCTTTTTCCTTGTTGTTGTTGTTAACAATGACCTGAGTCTGTGAAAAAACCGGATTCTTTCCTAATTGATTGATCGGAAATCAAACAATCCACTCGATTTTTACAGCCTTTTTCATTATAACCAGCATTTTTTACTTTTTTGTTTTGCTTGGTAATAATTTCGACTGCTAAATCCCATTTCTCGCTACGTTTTTCCTATAGGCTTACCTCCTCATAATGTTAATTTGTTAACTGGCTAGCTGATTGAAGCAACCAATTAAGATGTAAGTTGCTTGTAATTAAGATGTTAAGAAAAATTACCACCTTATTGTATATTTTATTGTAAATTGTTGTTAATAAGGATGATACAACATTTAAGGTTGAGATAATCAGCCAGCCAATATTTGTTATTTTGCAATACATTGCGTGGAATTGTAAAAAACCTGGATCATATATGACCTCATTTTTTATATTAAAGGTTTCTAGACACCTTAAAAATATAAACAGCTTATATTTAATTTTAACTAATGTTTTCCCTGTTTTTCTCACGTCTCTAGGGGTACCTAATGGTTCTTCTCCTTTAGAATAATTCTGTTATTATGCATTACAAGTACAAAATAGCAAATATTTATCACAAATCTCTCAATCCACATTTTAAGAAAATCAACTTATTTTCAGATTTGTCTTGTATTTGTCTAACTAATGGCATACTTGTATTGAAATCTTACACTTTATTTAAAAAAAATGCTTTTGGGTGTAAGAATTCAGTAATACGAAGCCATTAGAATATAAAGCACACGATTATTTAGAGACGGAGTATGTGATAATATGGGGTTTACGACAAGAAAAAGTATTCTGCTCAGAGTTTGTTCGGGAGATGAAATATCTTGGGAGCAGTTTTATGAAACCTATCGCCCTTTGGTCTGGCTCAGAGGTGGAGATTTTGATTTGACCTTTAGCGAACGGGAAGAGCTTTTACAACAAGTCATGCTGGCATTTTTCAAGCAGAGTAAACGATTCGTTTATTCCCCGAAAAAAGGACGGTTTCGAGATTATATGAGAACAATTATTTCGCATCAGGCATTACGGATAAAAAAGCAAAGAAATAAGGAGCATCTTTTGATTGAAGATAAATCTATGAATGATGTCCCTGATGATAATTTAGTTATTGATGATGCCTGGGATATTGAATGGAAATCTCTAGTTTTGAGTCAAGCGTTACTTGAGTTGCGACAGAGATTGGGAAACATAACTTATCAAGCATTTGATATGTATGCACTTCAAGGCGGAGCCCCTAGTCAGGTGGCTGAATTTCTTGATATTTCTGTTAATAATGTCTATGTCGCAAAAAACCGTGCAATTAAGCAATTACAAAAGATAATAAAAGAAATTGATTTAGTCGGAGAATAAAAATGAAACATTATTCAAAAATAGAGCTTGATCGTTATCTTCACGATGACATGAATATTTTATTGCGAGTTGCATGTAGCAAGCATTTGAAAAACTGCGAGCAATGCAAAAACTCACTGAGTGAATTAAAAAACGATGATCAGGTGATAGAGCAAATCCGGCAAGGAATTAAATTATTGAATTCAGTTCCACACAAAAACTCTAAAAGTTCCGATTGTGGCTTAACTTAACAACAGGCACTAATTTGAACAACAAAGAGATAATTGGACAATATACATTAACCCTTAAATGTGGGTACGGTGCGTACGGAGAGGTCTTTTTAGCTGAAGACCTTTCAGGCAGACAAGTTGCACTTAAACGCATTGCAAAAAATCAGTACTGTTTAGATTGGCAACGCGAATTTAATGGACTAATGAAATACTGTCACAAACAATTAAATCACCCTAATTTAATTAAAATTTATCATATTGAAGAGAATAAAGATTATTTTTACTATACCATGGAATTAGCTGATAATTTGAACGATGCCCCAGCCAGTTTCATTTCTGATACCTTAGCCAATAGACTTGTTCGCAAGATGATTAGTTTAAATGACGCGGTAACAATAATCAAGCAACTGCTTGATGGATTAGAGGTTTTACATAATAATAATTTAACTCATCGCGATATAAAACCGGCAAACATTATATTTGTTGACAAAATCCCAAAACTTAGTGATATTGGACTGATGACAACCATTAATACTACCGTCAGTTTTGCCGGAACAATGGGCTTTACTCCGCATGAACAACTTTTGAGCGCGATTAAAAAGAAACATCACCGTTATACCAACCAATCAGATATTTACGCAATGGGAAAAGTTTTATATTGCATGGTTACACATAACTCAGCAGATGATTTTCCCGTATTTCCGCTAGAACTAATGTCACAAAATGGCATGAAACAGCTAAACCAGATTATCAATAAAGCTTGTAACGAAAATCCCAGAATGCGTTTCGAAAATGTTGAAGAATTTAAAGACGCATTGAATGCAAAAGCTCATGCTAATATTTTAAAAAGAAAAGTCAGCCTGAAACATGTAGCAGCAATAATTTTTATATTGGTAATTATAGCGATTATTGCAGGTAGCTGGGAATACCGCAAATCGTTTACTGCTCCAAGCGCAAAGTCAACAGCAACAAATAACATTGATGAGCCTAAACAGACGACAGTGATATCACCACAACCACCCGAAACGCGAGCAGTCATCTCACAATTAGTTGCCCCTGAGAAAAAAATGACTATACATAAACCAGTAAAATACCCACAATCTGGTAGCTTCTTTGCCGACTCAAAAATAGACGATGATTTTTAATAAATAAAACATGGAGATTTAAATGATGAAAAAACTAAGTTGGAGTATTTTGTGCATAATGTTATTGAGTGCGGGTACTAGTTATACCGCGCCCAAAAATGAAATGAGTGAGCAGGAAAAATTTATCCAAAATTTTCTAAAAGACAAGGATGAATCCAATAACAGAATTGATTCTGATGTTACTCCCGATGTCAGTAAATCAGATGGCTTCATTCAGCGCAACAATCTTAACCCGAATGTTCAACCAAAAACAAAACAGGAAACTCCAAAAACAAAAACAGAAATCCCCGGAAAAACTCCTGAAAAAGTTAATCCATGGACAGGCAAATCCATTCCCCGAAAACCGTCGCCAAAACCATCTCCCCCTCCTAAAGAGACCCAAAAACAAAAACCTGAATGGGATTGGAAAAATACAAAAACAAATCCGCAACGGTCGGGTTCTGGCTTCTTGATTAATCCATCGGGCCATATTGTCACAAATTATCATGTTGTAAGAAATGACGATAAACTTTTAATAAGAACAGTACACGGCGACTTCCCTGCTCAAGTTGTTGTTCATGATAAAGAAAACGACTTGACAATTTTGAAAATAAATAGTGACAAACAGTTTACCCCCCTGCCATTCTCATCCGCTAACACGATCTCGGCAGGCACAGAAGTTTTCACTATCGGCTTCCCGATGCCAGCAATTCAAGGCTTTCAGCCCAAAGTATCAAAAGGAATAATATCCAGCACCAGTGGCGTAAAAGATGACCTCAGACATTACCAAATAGCAGTACCAGTTCAACCGGGGAATTCAGGTGGAATGCTGGCCAATTTGGATGGGCATATAATTGGCATAATTGTTGCAACCCTGAAAGTATCTGACATCTATAGGCAAACTGGAATAATGCCACAAAATGTAAATTATGCCATAAAAGCTTATCTTTTGTTAGAATTACTTGATAAGTCTGGATTAAAAAACACTATAACATTTGCCCAAAAGACAGATAGTCCTCCCAGCTTTGAAGCTGTCGTAAACAGTTGTACTAATTCAGTTGTCATGATCCTAGTGTATTGACAAGCGACAAAATAACATAGACATTCTTGTCTGGGCGGGGGAAGAATTTAACAGTTAGAACTGGGAAAGTTGGTCCACAAATGACACGAATGACACGAATGGTCACAAATTGATGGAATGGGGAAAGGCTCACGCGAAGGCGCGAAGACGCGAAGGAAACATAGACACTCTTGTCTGGGCGGGGGAAGAATTTAACAGTTAGAATTGGGAAAGTTGGTCCACGCCACATCATTCGATATGGTGGAACAAATGACACGAATTATCACGAATGTGGGAAGAGGGAACATAGACACTCTTGTCTGTGAAAGACACAGGCAGGAATGCCTGTGTCGCCAGCGTAAATGGCGTCTTTAATTCGCGCGCGCATTATGCGCGCGCGAATTAGTAACTCGAGTTACGTTACTTATTGGTCACTTTTTTGGACTAAACTGCGGCGGGGTTGGCGCCGGCTAGTTTTCACCAAAAAGTACCCAAAATGTCTGTAAAATGGGCGCTAATCTTTACCTATACGCCATGAACAATTAAACATCTTTCCCACGCTTGAAGTAGGTTGTTTTAATCAGCTAGCCGGTTTCAATTTCACAATAATTGTCTTAACATAATCACAGACATCCCATAACTTTTTAATTTCTTGACTAAAAAGAGGACCCATAGTACCTTAATATTTTCAAAAACCTACATTAAGGAGAAAACTATGAATCCTCAGAAAAAGAATATGGTGGTGTTGGGACAAATTATCAAGTTGATTCCTCCCAAATTGATCGACAAACTACAAAAACAGCACGGCATACAGACCCGGAGCTTCACTGCAACGAGCCATGTGGCTTCTTTGATTTATGCGCAATTAACTCATGCCTTAAGTCTTAATGATGTTTGTGATGGTATGCGTAATCATCATGGAGTTTTGAACCAGATTCGTAATTGCGTACCACCAAGTAGAAACGGATTATCTCACGCTAACAAAACTCGAACTGCGGATATGGCCGAAGAATTGTTTTGGACGATATATAACAATCTTAAGGATGACCATCCTGCATTCTTTCGTACAAGCAGAGCTTATCCTGGCCTGCCACGGCGTTTTAAAAGAACAATTCATGCGGTTGACTCAAGTACTATTTCATTAGTTGCAAAGTGTATGGATTGGGCAAAGCATCGGTCTCAAAAAGCTGCCGCAAAAATTCACATGGATTTAGAGCTAAGATCATTTCTGCCCTCATTCGCTGTCGTTACCCGTGCAAAGGATTCAGACCCCAAAATTGCTTGGGAGGTCTGCGCACATATTAAAGCTGGAGAAATCGTTACATTCGACAAAGCGTATAATGACTTCAAACACCTTTTCCATTTAACCTCAAGAGGAATCTTTTGGGTGTCCCGTGCGAAAGAGAATTTAAAATATGAAGTTATGAGACAGCTACTAGTCAAAACGGCGCAAAAACTAGGGGCCACAAGTTCAAAAGAATCAAAAGTTATGGGACAGCAACCGATCATTATAAAGGATATGATTATCAAAATGACGGGTCCAAAGACCTCCAAAAACTATCCCGGAGAGATTAGAATGGTTGTTGCCGATGTTCTGATTGATAAAAAGTGGAAACGCATGTCGTTTTTGACTAATAACTTTACATGGGCAGCATCCTCAATATGTGAGTTATATCGTTCTCGATGGGGTGTTGAGGTGTTTTTTAAAGAAATCAAGCAGACTTTGCAACTCGCTGACTTTATGGGAACCAGCGAAAATGCGATTCGCTGGCAAATCTGGATGGCATTGTTAGTGTATCTGCTTCTACGTTTTATTGCATGGCGCTACAACTGGGGATATTCGTTTAAACGTCTTTTTACGCTAATCCGAGGAGTTATTTGGAATTTTTTTGACATTAAATCTGTCATGGATTCATGTAAAGAGAAATTTAAAGTGAAGGCGCGTCCGCCCCCATCTAAGGTTATGCAAATGGAATTCGACTTCTGAGCTATTAAGCTCGACAACACTAATATCTTACAACACGGGGTTTTCGGTTTTTGGCAACCTCACGCTCAAACTTTGCCCAAAAATGGTGCTTTTTAAGAGTTATGGGATGTCTGTGAAATATTATTGTAAATGATAACAATATACACCTAACTCTTTCAGGTAAGATTTATTACGTTGTGAATGATAAAGAGGGCGTTAGCGAGATTGAAATACGCACACAATTTCTTCTAATAGCACAAGAGTTTAATGTCACTGTATCTAACTTTAAAATAAAATCCATTGATTCTTATGATGTTCCACCCCTCATTCAAAAATGCGTTAATGATAACAAGAATAATATTTACGTCAAACTGGATTCAATCATTTCTGCTTATTCTTTTAATGTGTCTAATTTAAAGGGAATGCTTAATTTGGAGAACAAACATTACAAGTTTAAAATTAATGAAATATCGTGTAGCAATGATAATATTAATTTGATAGTGCATGGCATTGAGGCTACGCCGTGAAATATAAAATAGTAATTTTTGTGGTTTTATCTTTGCTACCTTCGTTCTCCTTTTCGATGTCATTTCCTGGCCACAAAAAAACTATGGTAGCGACTCTTGAAGGTCTTGATGGGGATGATTTAATTCCTCTATACAAAAAAATTAGTGGAGGAGTTGATAACGAGTTCTATAACATAGTAAGAGAACGACTTGGGAGCATAAGTGGTAACCATAGGATAATAGGACATTGGGGGTTTGAGGGTAGCATCCCATTTAATCAAGAACCGTGGAAAAGTCAATTGGCTAAATACCCCAAAAACGAAATAATAAACCTGTGGAGAACTTATGTTAATTCCCTTGTCAATGAAACAGTGAAAGTGACTGGATTGCCAACTCAACAAGCAAAAGGCCTAACGGGGCTCATCTATAATATACATTTATTGGGAGACTGGGTTCCTGGCAACCAAAAGACTGCCGAGGTACTGAAAGTAGATTTAATAGTAAAAGATATTGGGAAAAACTTAAATCGCCTTTTTGGTAACAATTCAAAGTTTGTGGGAATAATTACTACAGAAATATCAAGTCTAGACAAATCTTTGTCAAGCCCCGACAAAGCAGATAAAATATTACAGATATTGTACAGGAATAGAATTGGGAAGAAGTTTTTCGATACATATGAAAGATTTCTTTCAAAAAAAGGTATAGGATATAGCGAAAAGGTAGCTAATAAAATTCTTGAGAAGGCAATTTATGCATCACAACAGTCTCAAAGGATGGTTCATCCATTAAAAAAATTTATGCATGGAACACGAACCTACTATACTCGAAAGATAACACAAGGAACAAAAATTGTAAATGGAGTACTTCAGGAGATAAAAATTAACGGCAAACCAGTTTTTGTGCTGAGTATTCCTGCCGTAGAAGCTTCAGTGGGCGTAGGCGTAATGACTTTTGTATTTACCGAAGGAGTAACAGTCTATAAATTTGCGAATGGTAATATCACTGAAGAAGAATTTTTAAAGGAATCCGTGAAAAATTGTGGACACGCATTCCTTGCTGGTACTGCTACATATGTTGCGGTCGCACTTGGAGCAACCCCTATGGGCTTTGTTGTTATCGGAGTAAGTATTGGTACGGCAATTGTTGTTGACGTGGTGTGGACAAACCTAAGCAAAGAGTTTTCTACACCTACTATAACGATGGATGATGTTTTAGGTCACTTGCCTACGTCACTTCAGAATAGAAAAACTGTTTGGAGCCATAAGGGATACGATTCCATATTAGATGAAAACAGAAAAAGGGCATCTATTTTAGAAATAGAAACAAGAAGAGATAGCATATTAGAACCCACAAAAAATAAAAATTCAATTATTGAATACGAAAGCAATAGAAAAATAATATTTAATTAAGGAAAAGGAATATGTACACAATGCATAATTTAAAGAATGGTTTGATGGTTTTGGCAATTGCTTCAATTTTGGGTTGCCAGTTTACAGCTAAAACTGATTTAGACATGTCCGACCCCCCAAATATAATAACTCCTCCTGTTACAACAGTTGATATCCGTCATAAATCAAATATGATTTCAATTAAAGATAATGGTAATTCTTTCTATTTAGAAGCTATAGATGATGAAATGACGAGTTTTGAGATTATAAATTCAAAATCTGATGTGCGTGACCTAGCAGCATTTGGGATTTGTATTTATAGAGACTACCTTTCATCTAAATTAAAATATGGCGAACAGCTAAAAAAGTCAGATATAGAAATCCTCAAGTTTTGCCTTGAAACACAATTAATTGCACTTTACTCATATACCGAATTAATGAATAAATATATGACTATGCCACCTGAAGTATCTTACATTTCGGCTACAGAAAATAAAGATGTGGAGAGTGAAGTTGAAGTCGGTAATAATAAAAACTTTAATGACAAAAAAAGAACCTCTTTTATGAAACTAGTAAATAATTTCTATAAGAATGACAATGTGTTGAGAAGCAAGATAGAATTTTGGGCAAATAATTTTAAAGATATTGGTTATGAGAATATCAGAAACGATATAGGCAAGCTAAAAAACACAAAAATAGGAATGAGCGAATCGTTATCTATATCTAGATGGAGATATTTTGGCATTCGTTTTTTTAAACACTCTTGGTTGCTAGCAAATAACACTTTAAATCCCTATAGTAACTTTACCGCAGATGATACTAGGATTTCTAACAACTGGACAGGCCTTGTTGAAAGTCTATCTTTTTATATTAATGATTTAAAAAGGATATATAATGAAACAGGAGAATATATTAAAAAAACTGGACATGCACATTCTAAGCGTATTATAGAGGATTATAGATTAGAAACCGATGGGGTAATAAAAGACTCTATACTTTCTTTTAGAATTCTTTACTATGATTTACCTTTTGTGATATTCTGTAAAAAAACATACAACCAAATACAAAAACAAAAAGGATATTGGGGGGACGACGAAGTGGCAATGGAAGCTCGAGTTCATATGTTTCATAAGTATGTAAGCGGAGTAGAAATGATTAAACGTGTACGTTCTCCGTATTCAGCTCATGTTTATGCCCAATTATTAGCACTTATAAAAAGCGAGTTGAGTACTACTCAATATGATACATTAAAAATTAAATGTAAACTTTATGAGATAGAGGAATTAAATCAAAGTGTTTTTGGAGAGAACAATTTGAATGAAAAATAGGAAAGTGAACTAATCGGGTAAAGGTTCTAGTTCCAGTTATTGTTCGGATGTAGATAACTGTAATGTTATCCAAACTCTTCAGGCTGAAAGACATGCTCTTGACTTATATAAAGAGATTGTTGTTCTGCAAGATAAATATGTTAAGATGAAAAAAGATGAGGTTAATACATCAAGAAATTAACCCTAATGTCGAAATAGGTTCTCCTAAATAACTCGTCACTTTGTGGCGATGTAATGACAAAACCTAGAGAACATGGATTGTCATGTAAATAAACTATACCTATCCATTCCCTTAATGATGCTTCTCGTGCCGTTTTAAACGGTTTGCCTCCTTCTTGCTAAGCACACGCAGCAAATCAAACTCAGGGTTAGCCTAAAGGCTTGCTTTGATAATTCTTTCTCGTCTGGACAATTCACAAGGCGAGACAAAGAGGAACATCCTTTAAATTGAACATTCTTATCTTTCTGAGAATATCTACTTTTAACACAATTTAACGATATGCAAGTCAATCAAAAATAAAAGCGTATATTTGCATTAAAACGAATGTAGAATTATACTATGCTTGTCGTTTTGAACTTAAACATAAAAACTGTTACACAAAGTGTTACACAGGAAAAAGAGAAAAAAAGCAGCATTAAATCGCTAATAGTTAAAGAGTTGCACATTATATAGCGGAGAGTCCCACTCTCTCCGCCATTTTCTTTATAACCTCTTGATAATAACAGTATTACAAAATATTGTTTTTTTGCTTTTTTCTTTGCTGTTACACAATCTGTAACACAAAAGAAGCGTAGAAAATGGACGTTGAAGTAAAACATTTAGTGCTTAGAAAGGCAACTTATTATTTTCGTAGAAGGCTTCCCGAAAACACTGATGAAGTGGTTTTTCCCCTGAAAACAGCTGATTTGAAAACTGCAACTGCTCGTTGTATTTTAATAAATGACAAGCTACAACAAATAATGGACAAAGGAGCTTTAAAGATGATTCCACTAGATGAAATTAGGAAAATAAACTGCGTGGCTCAGTCGAGTCATCGGAATACCAACTAATAAAAATGAATCTCTCGATCCGTAGCATTGCTGACAATCTGCAGATTGAACCTCGGATCATTCTATGACGAATTATAAACCTCCTTTTTCAATTACCGCAAACATACTCTCGTTAGTTGGACAGATTGGTGAACGTCTGGGAATGTTGAAGATTGCTAATGCCATGGCGGTTGTTCCGGAGCTGCGCCGCGGCAATAGAATCAAAACAATTCAGGCATCTTTGGCAATCGAGGGTAATAAACCTTAGTCTGGATCAGGTTACGGCCGTCATCTCTGGCAAAAGAGTGCTGGGCTTCCGCGGAAAATACAAGAGGTGAAGAACACATTTGCCGCCTACAAGGAGATAGCCCATTATTCGCCATATTCAGTTGAAGAGATATTGTTGGCTCATAAACTTTTGATGCCTACTCTGATTGACGAGGCTGGTACGTTTCGTTCTGGAGGAGTTACCATTACGCGCGGAACCCGAGCGTTACATATCGCTCCACCCGCAAGTCGTGTTCAACTCTTGATAAAGGAGTTGCTGGCATGGTTACAAAAAACTGACATTCATCCACTGATGGCGAGATGTATCTTCCATTATGAATTTGAATTCATTCATCCGTTTGCTGACGGCAATGGCCGTATGGGGCGTCTGTGGCAAACCGTTATTCTCAGCAAATGGCAACCAATCCTTGCACTGTTACCAGTGGAAAGGGTCGTACGCGACAGGTAGCAGGAATATTATGCCACGCTTGGAACATCAGATCAGCTGGCTGATGGCACCCTATTTACAGAGTTTATGCTTCAAGTAATCCTGCAAGCATTACAAGAACTCGATTTAAACACCGAACAAGATAGCGAACAACAATCCGAACAAGTTAAACGCCTACTCCAGATCATGGAACAGCAAGCCTATTCTAGCAAAGAATTGATGACAAAGTTACAGCTTTTGCAGCGTCCGACATTCCTTTACAAATACCTACGCCCGGCACTGGAAGCAGGACTAATTGAAATGACTGTTCCAGACAAACCTAACAGCCGCCTTCAAAAATATCGCCTTACTGCCAAAGGCAGAATGATGAAGATGGAAGCTGGAAAGAATCTAGGAGCTAGTAGTTATATCTGTGAATAGAAAGTAACATCAGGAATCTTGATCCCGTATAGAAAGATCGAGGCGTTATTATTCTTGCAATCCCTTGCGTGGCAATATGTTTCAACTTTTTTTGTCGCTTACTTGTTTAATTATTTGAGGAAACAAGAAA
>DLIO01000035.1 GCA_002483765.1 Lentisphaeria bacterium UBA7640
AACCTTAAACCTTAAACCTTAAACCTTAAACCTTAACCCTTAAACCTTAAACCTTAAACCCAACATGATCAATAAAAAAATTCTTATAATAGAAGATGATGAGGACATTCAAACCGTAATACAATATAATTTGCGGCAAGCCGGTTTTTCCAATGTTTCGTCAGCAGAAGATGGACTAACTGGGCTTAACTTGGTTATAAAATTGAAACCTGATATTGTTTTGCTTGATTTGATGATGCCTGGCTTGGATGGAGTCTCGCTTTGCCGTCGTGTAAAAGCGGATAACGCCTTAGCAGCGATCCCGATTATTATTCTTACTGCCAAGAGTAGCGAAAGCGATATCGTAGCAGGACTTGAAGCTGGTGCTGACGATTATGTCGTCAAGCCATTCAGTATTAAAGTGTTGATTGCCAGAATTAAATCTGCTTTGCGCCGTGCAGAAACAGCGTCACTTACAGTTGAACCTAATCCAATAATTTTGCATGGTTCGCTCAGCATTGACATCGAGCGTCGTATTGTTTCAATTAACGACATTGCAATCGTCATGACTTTCTCTGAATTCGAGGTTTTGTTGTTATTGGCGAGCAATCAGGGACGGGTTTTTTCCCGTAGCCAAATTGTCAATCAGATTAAAGGCGATGATTATCCGGTTACCGAAAGGGCTATCGACGTACAGATAGCAGGGCTTCGCAAGAAACTTGGGTGTAGTGCAAATTTAATCGAAACCGTGCGCGGAGTCGGTTATCGTTTTACTGAAAATCCCGAACTTGCCAAAAGAGCTTGAAGATATTTATAATTACTATTCATTGTTTTTCATTCTAGCTTCTTCGCGCACTCAAGTAAAGCTGGCAAATTCGTGTCGTTTTGGGGTTGTTTTTCAACTGTCTTTGGTGTATTGTCATCCTTTTAATTATTGTCATGGAGAGAAAAATGATTGAACTTGATTTTAGTAAAGGTGGTGGACTAATTCCGGCGATTGCTCAGGATTGGAAAACCGGTGATGTTTTGATGTTGGCATACATTAATGAAGATTCTTGGAATGAAACATTGCGAACTGGACATGCAGTTTATTGGACGCGTTCGCGTCAAAAACTCTGGCATAAAGGGGAAAGTTCTGGAAATGTTCAGATTATTAAAGAGATTTTAGTGGATTGTGATAATGATACTCTAATTTTCAAAGTTGAACAAGTTGGCGGTGCCGCCTGCCACCTCGGTCATCCTACTTGTTTTTTCCGTCGCCTAAAAGAAGATGGCGAACTGGAAACTATCTCCAAACCGGTCTTTAATCCGGAAGAAGTCTACGGGAAAAAATAAAATGACTCGTAATCTCAACGCATTGTTATTGCAGGAGATTCCAGAACTTTCGATTAGCGAAAACAGCTCGTGGCGCGAATTGACTTCGTTGAAAGTCGGAGCTGCAATTCCGCTATTAATTGAACCGGAAAATGCTGTTTTGCTACAGAAACTGCTACAGTTTTGCGCTAAGCATGAAATATCATGGAGTGTTCTTGGTAATGGCTCCAATATTATCGGTTCTGATTCGCCATCAACAACTCTGGTCATTCGGCTTTCTCACGGCGATTTCGGTAGTATTTGTTATGGCAAAGAACATGTTATTGTCGGGGCAGGGGTGCGCCTAAATGAATTTATTCGCGATACCGCAAAAAATAATTTCGGCGGATTATCTGCACTGGCAGGAATTCCTGGAACGGTTGGCGGTTCTCTAAAAATGAATGCCGGCGCTCATGGCGTTTGCCTCAGCGATTATCTCGTGGAGCTTGGCGGTTTTGACCGTGAAGGAAACCCATGGTCGGCAATGAAAGGCGATATTTGCTGGAATTATCGTTATTCCTCAATTCCTGATGATGTGCTGCTTACTACGGCGATTTTTTCTTTACCAACAGCTGCTGCCGATGAAGATAAACAGATCAGCTCGGAGTTACGCCGGCGAGCCACTATGGAACCGCGTGGACATAGTGCGGGATGTTTTTTTCGCAATGTTTCGGATTGTGAATCGAGTGGAAAACTGATTGAAGAAGCTGGTTGTAAAAATCTTGCGATCGGTGGCGCCATCGTCAGTTCAATTCATGCAAATTATCTAATGAACAACCATTACGCTTCTGAAAACGATCTGCTTGAGTTGATGATCGAGGTTCGCCGCCGTGTCGCCGAACATTTTGGCTTTTATTTAACCCCGGAAGTGCATTTTAGCAACCCAGACTCATATCGCCGTTTTTTTGAAGAGATTCCCGCACCGAAAGTTACAGTACTGAAGGGTGGTTGTGGTAGCGAACGTGAAATTTCGTTAATCTCTGGTAATGCCGTGGCGACAGCATTGCGCCGCGCTGGTTATAATGTTACTGAAATTGATCTGACTTCAATGACGATTGTGCCGGAGATGCGTAGCGCCGATGTTGTGTTTCCGGTTTTGCATGGCAGTTGGGGTGAGGGCGGTGGCATTCAAGAATTGATGGAAGCTGAAGGAATTGAATTTATCGGTAGCGGTAGTGATTCTTGCCGTTTGGTTTTAGATAAAATCAGTTCTAAAGAATTAATGGATGAACTGAATTTACCAAATGCACAATGGGCAACAATAAACTCAGCGGATCAAAATTTACCAGAACCGTTGCATTTTCCAGTTGTGGTCAAACCACCGCTAGAAGGTTCGACGGTGGGAATTGAAATCGTCAAAACTCCTGAAGAGTGGCAGACCGCGCTTGAACGCGCTCTTAAATTTGATTCTCGACTTTTAGTGGAAGAATTCATTGATGGAATTGAAGCTACGGTTGGAGTTATCAACGGCAAAGCGATGGCGGTAATTGAGATTATCCCACCGAAAAATAAATTTTACGATTACGACGCAAAATACCTGCATAATGATGGCGAAACGCTCTATCTTTGTCCACCCGCAAATATACCCGTGGAACAACAAAAAATGGCTCAGGAAGCCGCGTTGACGTTCTATCACGCAAGTAACGCGCGCGATCTTTTACGAATGGATTTTTTCATGAAAGCAGATGGTTCGATTTCGTTGTTGGAAGGAAATAGTATTCCAGGATTCACCGGCAGCAGTTTGGTGCCCAAAGCCGCAAAGCAAAGCGGCATCTCATTTGAACGACTCTGCGTGATGCTGACGCAAAGCGCGCTACAACGCGGTAATTAGTTGGAGAGTTGGAGAGTTGG
>DLIO01000033.1 GCA_002483765.1 Lentisphaeria bacterium UBA7640
TCGCAATGTCAGGAGTTCAGAAAATACGTCAGATATCAGCTGAAAATATGCATGGTAACGTCTTATATATCGGAATGACAAGCTTGCAACATTTCGTAACATCATTCTCCTTTATTATGCAACCACGCTCTCGGTAATATCTAATGATTATGCTATTTTGATCAGTATTTTCATTAACACTTCAACATATATTAACTTGCCCCTGTTTTAAAAGTTGTTTCTGATTTCTGGACTGATTTGAAGAATCATTATTCTCTCCAGCAGGGTTTCTATTTATAATAGCGTGTAATTCTTGGGCCATTTGGGCTCTATTATTATCACCCAGAGGCATTGCAATACATTATGGGCCGTCATAGTTATATACCGTGTATTGCTCAATGACTATATCGTTGCAATCAAAGATCACAGCTTGTGCGGTTTGAGGTGTTAGCCACCCTATCTCCCCAACAAAATCAACATACCATTTTTTTGAACTCATTGCGGATTTTTTGATCATATCTTTACTACGAAAAGCAATGCACCTATATTCAAATCCGGTCAGTGGATCAATATATCCCAAAAGGTATCCATGTCGAGAGAGCGGTACTTTTTCTAGAATTTCATTTTTAGACATCCCATTATATTGGCGAGTATGTCCACAACCAGAAAATAGGCAACCAATGATTATGCAAGGAAATAACATTAAAAATATTGATATCTTATTCATGGCATAATTTTCTATAACTTATTACTCTAATTCGCGCGCGCATAATGCGCGCGCGAATTCAAACGAGAATTTACAACACTTATATTCGTGTTCTCCAGCTCTGAATTTCCTTAACTTTTAAACCTTGAAACTTCAAGATATAATTACTTGAACTTTATGGTTTTGACGGTCATTAATTAATTTAATTGTGCCTTCGGGTTGTTCTTGGCCATTTAGGACAACGCGAATAGAACGTTTAGGCGAATCTTCAGAACGCCGAACCGTGATGTGATAAAAGGTTTCTTGGTAACGATAGTGAAGTTTGAATGAACTCCAGACTTTGGGTACCCTTGGATTTATACGTAACGTATCCACTTCTAGTTGTAAGCCGAGCAGGGTTTCAATAAGCAAGCGGTACATCCAACCTGATGCGCCAGTGTACCAAGTCCAGCCGCCACGGCCGATGTGCGGTTCCGACGAATAGATATCGGCAGCAACGACATACGGTTCTACCATGTAGAGTTCAGTGTCTGCTGGGTTGGTGGCGTGGCGAATTGGATTGAGCAGCGTAGCCATTTCCCAAGCCAGTTCGGTTTCGCCCATTTCTGCGAATGCTATTGCAGTCCAAATTGCGGCGTGAGTGTATTGTCCACCGTTTTCACGCACACCGGGAGGATAACCCTTGATATAACCGGGATCGACAGACGATTTTGCGAACGGTGGATGAAAGAGTCTGATCAACTTGTCATCGCGCTGTACCAAACGGCGGTTAACGTTTTCCATTCCCTGACGGGCACGGCTTGGATCGGCCGCTCCGGAAATCACAGCCCAACTTTGGGCAATCGAGTCAATTTGACACTCTTCATTGGTCGATGAACCGAGCGGTTCACCATTATCGAAATATGCGCGTCGATACCATTCGCCATCCCAACCATTTTTCTCGATATTAACCTGAAGCATTTGGGCCATTTCGAGGCAATATGCTGAAAACTCAGCGTCGTCTTGGCGTTGGGCTAGTTCTGCAAAATCATTCAACACTTTGTACAAGAAAAAAGCTAACCAGATACTTTCGCCTTTGCCTTCGATGCCTACTAGATTCATGCCGTCGTTCCAGTCGCAAGTACCGATTAACGGCAAGCCATGTTCGCCAAACTTGAGGCCGTACTTGATTGCTCTTACACAATGTTGGTAAAGTGTAGCAGTTTCGGTGGAATTTTGTGGCAAATCATAGTATGACTCTTCGCCTTCATTTACTGGTCTGCCTTCGAGAAAGCCGGCTATTTCTTGGAGTACTCCAGTGTCGCCGGTCATTTTTACATATCTACAGGTGGCATAGGGTAGCCATAAATAATCATCTGAACAACGCGTGCGTACTCCGCGCCCTGATGGTGGATGCCACCAGTGCTGTACGTCGCCTTCAACGAATTGACGGCTTGCGCTACGCAGAAGATGTTCGCGTGCTTCAACGGGAGCCGCGTGTATTATTGCGGTTGTATCTTGGAGCTGATCGCGGAAACCGTATGCGCCACCGGATTGATAATAGCCACTTCTGCCCCAATAACGACAGGAAAGCGCTTGGTATTCAAGCCAACCGTTGGCCATAATATTAAAAGCTGGATCTGGAGTTTCGACGTATACGACGCCCAGAGTTTTTTTCCAGAATTCCCATACATTTTCTAGTTCTTGTTGAGCGCTGTGTGGGTCGGCGTAACGCCGCACCAATCGATGGGCTTCATCAGCACTGTCAGCCGCGCCGATAATGAACACCAACTCGTGATCTTCTCCATCACTTAAATCGAATTTCGTTTGAAGTGCTGCGCAAGGATCGAATCCTGGACCGGAACGCCCTGCCAGATGGGTTTCATACATCGCGCGAGGGTTAGCTAGTGTGCCGTTGCGTCCGATAAAATCGGTACGGTTATCGGTAAAGCTCGATGCTCCACCGCTAACATTAACGAAAACAGTTTTTCCAGCAAATTCCCGATTGTAAGAGCTACGAGCAAAAAGTGCAGAGGTGTCTGGATCAATTGAAGTGACCACGTGCATCTGATTGGCATGATGGGATTCACCGAGAATAAGTTCCCAGTAACCGGTCATCGATAAGCGTCGATTTCTTCCAGAACGGTTGCGGATCTTTATAGTTACCAGCTTCACGGGGCTATCGAGTGCGACATAAACCCACGCTTCAGAACTAATGTCAAATTGCGAGTATTCAAAAACACTATAGCCGAATCCGTGACGGCAGATATAGGTTGATTCGCCACGGGCAGGCATTGGCATTGGCGACCAAAACTGACCTGTTTCCTCGTCACAAATATAAAAAGCTTCGCCACTAGCGTCCGATACCGGGTCGTTATTCCATGGAGTGATTCGGAACGCTTGTGCATTGTCAACCCACGTATAGGAACCACCGCTTTCGGTGACAATTGTACCAATTTTTTCATTTGCAAGTACATTTGACCACGGAGCAGGGGTGGTTTGTCCTGGTTTCAGCGAGATAACGTATTCGCGACCGTCAGGGGTGAATCCACCTAGGCCATTAAAGAAAACACGTTTACTCTGAGTTAGATCCGATTGTGTTTTTTGTATAGCAGCACGAGTCGGAACGAAAAGTGGAAGTTTTTTCCTTGTCGGAATTGCTTCCTCTACCTGTTCCTCTAACGGCTTGGCACTGTCGGTAAGAATTACTCGGGCAACAGCTTGCAGGAGTATTCTATCTTCTTCAGAGAGTTGTTCACCACGCCATAAGAAAATTTCCTTGGATTCTTTCTCTGTGCTACTTGCAATCAAATCGAGGATCTCTTCATGCAGAGATTGGCGATATCCTGAAAAATCTTCATTCACAATCACTAGATCTGTTTTTAAGCCTTTTTCTTGCCAGAAAGCATGAGCTTTTAAAACGTCCCGAACTAATTCGAGTCGATTAAGGTCGGCGATACGTAAAAGGAGAATTGGTAGATCTCCGGATATCCCCAGTTTCCACAAACCGGGTTGCGCTAGCTTATTAGAGTTTAAGATATTGGCGGTAGCGCGATGTTGTGGATTACTATAAATCATGGAGGCCGCCAGTTGCAGATAGACTTGGGTATCAGCTTCGTTGGCTTGTAGTTGATTCAATAGCAGTTGAGTATGCGAGGAAGCCATATCAAACGCGCGCTCAGCAAAGCCAGAATCGCGATATTTGTCAACCATCATTAACGCATCAGCACGGGTTTCCGCAACACCCGAAACCACATACCAGTTAGCCGAAGTGTCTGCTTGAATAGTGAGGCTATTGCGAATAGCGACTATGGGATCAAGCACTGCGCCATCTGTATTTGAAAGCGGTCCAGTATTATCAAATGCTGCAGGTTTGCTGGTGGTGCGACAGCGCCCAATGAACTTAGCGCGATCGGTCTCATACGAAGTTATCTCAGCCAATTCTCCTTGGCTGATTAAAAGATGGAACATCCACGGTTGTTCTTCAGTTGCGGCACGCGGTCGCCGCGTACATAAAATCGCTTGCGAACCGTTGATTATCTCTGTGTGAACAAACAGGTTACTAAAGACAGGATGGGCTATGTCGGCTTTGAGTGGAGCAAGAACCACTTCTGCGTAGCTTGTCAATTCGATGACACGAGTGCGAGGTGAAAGATTGGTGAGAGTTATTCTGCGCACTTCAACGTCATCTTCAGGAGAAACGACAATCTCGGTATAGCTTTCAATATCATTATCCTGGCGACGATATTCGGCGCGTTCCCGCACGAAGATTGCTTCTTGATGCTTCGCCTCGCTTTGAGTGGGCTGATAAGCCGTCGACCAAAGCGCGCCGGATTCAGTGTCGCGAAGGTAACAGAACATTCCCCAACAATCACGAGTAGCGTCTTCGCGCCAACGAGTAATAGCCAGATCGCGCCAACGACTGTATCCACCACCTGCATTAGTGACCATTAAGTGGTAGTTGCCATTAGATAGCAAATGTACTTGTGGAGTTGGAGTGTGTGGCGACGGGAAGACCCGCATCGCAGCCGGTAAAGCTTCTAACGGCAATCTAGCGGAATCGACTTCTTTCGCGTGTGGCTGAATTGGAGAAGCGGCCTTCGGCATGCGCTCTTGTAAAAGTAGTTCCGCCGTTTTGTGTCTAGGATCAGACATGAAGCGGCGCTGCATCGGGCGATCGAGCAGTAAATACGTCAATGCCATCAGACTCATACCTTGATGATGTGCCATATAACTAGGCAACATAAAATTGTGTTTGCCTAAGGGTAAACGGCTCGGAGTAAAGTCGATTGCTTCATATAAGCCATATTTACCGCTGTGTCCGAGTTTTGAAAGCTTTTGTAGGTTTTTGCATGATTCTTCAGGCATAACCATTAACGCCAAAGCAGAGGCATACGGTGCAATAACCAGATCTTCGGCAAGACCGCGCTTTAAGCCCAATCCAGGTACTCCGAATGCGCGATACTGATACGAACCGTGAGTGTCAACGGTGTTATAACCCGATTCGGAAATTCCCCATGGTACATTGCGCTGGCAGCCGTATTCAATCTGTCGTTTAACTACTCCACAGTAAGTTTGATTCAGTAGCGTATTTTCATAAGTAGGCATGAGCAGTAGCGGCATCAGATATTCAAACATTGAACCACTCCACGATAATAATGCCATCGTGTTATCATGAATAGTTAATTGTCGTCCTAAAGCGAACCAATGCTCATGCGGTAATTTATCCTGGGCGACGAGGATGAAACTAATTAATCGCGCTTCAGAAGCCAGCAGATCATAATGAGAGGAGTCGCGCCGTCTTTCGCTGACGTTGAAACCGATTGAGATCAAGTCAAGTTCAGTACTATAGAGGAAGCTAAAATCCATCTCCTCCTGTTGAGAACAACGCGCAACTAATTTTTCAATTTTTTCGATGCGTTCTGCCGCATTTTTCCCAGCTTGCTCATCAACGGATAAATCTTGAAGGCTAGGGATGTGATCAAATTTATTGAGATCAGGGATTAAAAAACTAATTTCATTCAAAGCTGCGCGACATTGATGGTCTAGCGCACTTTTCCACCATTGTTCTTCGTCATTTTCAAAGTCGGCTATGGCCGTAATGTCATCAATGAGTTCCTCAAGTGTTTCCACTATATCTGATAATCCAAAGGGTTGACTTTGGGTTCCAATATTTTTACTTCGATCGGCAAAATTGTTTAATTTAGTGCGGATTGAGTCGAATTGTGGCGAAGAGATCATTTTGAGCGTGTCCAGCAATCCTGCTGCGAGTCGCGGTGAGATGATGGGCTGGTTTTTTAGTTCCAATAATCCCACACGAAGGGTGATTAGGGCGCCGAATAGATTGCCACTGTCTACACTGGATACATAATATGGCAACATCGGCTGACAGGTCTTGGTGTCATACCAGTTGTAGAGATGTCCACGAAAATGTTCTAATCGTTCCATGGTTTTAAGCGTATTAGCTGTACGTTCAAGTAATTCTTGATTAGTGATATAACCAAAATCGGCAGCCGCTAAATTGGCGAGTAGACTCATACCAATATTAGTTGGAGAGGTACGAAAAGCGACCTCAGGGATGCGGTCTTCCTGAATATTGTCAGGAGGCAACCAGTTCCCTTCTGCGTTGACTTGAGTTTCAAAGAAACGCCAGGTCTGTCGGGTTAATTTATGGAGAAAATCATATTGCGAATCTGATAATTTCGGTTTAGCTTCTACTATAGGTCTGCCAGTCCACCAGCAAATAACGGGGGCTGCCAACCACAGCACTAAGAGTGGGCCACTAAAGAAAAGTTCGTTGGGTGCCGTTAGAGCTAGTGCGACTGTTGCAGTAATGGCAAATAGCGGAGTAACCCACATTTCCAAGAAGAAGTCACCCAGAGTGGTGCGTTTGTTGCGCAAAGCGTAGTGTTCTGTATTCCACAGCATCAGACCGCGACGAGTGAATATCATACGCCCGGCTGAAACTATTATCGCATCAAGATTGACTACAGCATGATACGGGAGCGTTGCCAAGGTGAGAATGGCTTCAGAGAATTTTAATATTCCTGATTCTAAAACAATTTTTCCATGAATACGCCACGTTCTTTCACGCGGTTTATGAAGTAATAATTCGCCAAAAGTCGTTAGAAATATGGGTAGCGTGGTCAGGAAAACTACGAATAACGTCCAAAATCCAATCGGAGTTGGCATAATCGTCCAACCGCCAAGCAGGATCATCAACAATGATGGTGTCGCCAAACTACGGCGTAGATTGTCAAATATTTTCCAGCGCGTGAGCCAACTGAGTGGATTGCGCAAAAACTTTTTTGACATTCCGGGAACACGCGGTAACAGCCATTTGGCAATCTGCCAGTCTCCACGGGTCCAGCGGTGCCGTCGACTCATTTCAGCCGGCAAACTGGTCGGATGTTCCTCGTATAACTCTACGTCCGTGACCAGCCCTGATCTGGCGTAACCACTTTCAATCAAGTCATGACTTAGAATAAGATTCTCTGGAAACCTTTCGTTGGTTGACTGATGGAACGCATCAACGTCGTAAATTCCCTTTCCAACATATGAACCTTCGCGAAACAAGTCTTGATAAACGTCAGAAACTTCATTGGTATAAGGGTCGATTCCAGCCTCTTTGACACAGAGTCGGGTAAATAGTGAACTGTTGGCAGAGGATAGACAAGTTGGCGTGCGTGGCTGCAAGATCGCATATCCTTCAACTACACGACCGGTTACCGGATCAAGCCGTGGACGGTTCAGAGGATGTGCAATGGTTCCGACGAGTTTGGCGGCGGTGCCGTGAGGCAACGTGGTGTCCGTATCAAGCGTTATAACGTATTGAATTAAAGGCAAAGGCTTTAGATCGCCAATGATTTTACTGAACATTTCGTGAGAACCACCACGTAATAGCTCGTTGAACTGTTCTAGTTTTCCGCGCTTACGTTCGTAGCCCATCCAGAGACGTTCGTACGGATTCCAAACTCGTTTTCGATGAAAAAGATAAAAAAGGCTGTTGTCATTACTGCTGTATTGTTTATTTAAATTTTCGATGCCAGCGCTGACCAGCTGCACTAATTCAGCGTCGTCTGGTTGAATCTCTTCAGGCGCATCAAGGAAGTCAGTCAACAGTGCGAAAGAGAGATTGGGGTCCCGATTGCCCAAATATCTAATTTCTAGAGACGCTAATAAGTTTTTTACTCCCTGCGGGTTGTTCAGTAGGGTAGGAATAACTACCATAGTGCGGTGTTCATCAGGAATTCCCTTGGAAAAATCCAGACGCGGCAGGCGGTGCGTGCTGACTAAAATATTAATCAAAAAATTGACCAGAGCGATTGCCATCTGTGATGCGCCAATGAAGCTCAGCACAATCATCAAGACAATTGCCCAATTAAAGCGCCCCATTGGTTCGACGATTGTCATGGTCAGGCAAACAGTCAATGCCGTAATTAAAAATATGGCTCCAATATAACAGCTCAGAGGAAATTTACGCAACGTACGTTTGAGCCAGTGGCGAAGCGACCAACGCACTTTAATAGCAGACTCGAGTTGTTTTCGTTCTTTGCCAACGAGATAAAATCCGACATGGGCATTGCGAGCATGGCGGCCATCACGCCGGCTGGCATCGGTAGCCAGCTCAATCGCGGTTTGAGCGACTTCTTCCTCTGATATATTGGCGCGCCGTGCTAATTTTTCAACGCCGTGTCGATACCAATCACGAGTGAAGAAGTCCATATCATGATAAATATTTGAAGGATCATTTTGCAATATCTGCTCAATACGACTCATCTCTTCGACGAAAGGCTGCCACTTCATCGTGTTCAAAAAACGTAAACTGCCGATACTATTAGCAATCGAAACTTGATCTTCAGCTTGACCTTGTCGGTCTGCTCGTTGTAAACTTTCTCGGGTTAATCCTTTTTCCGCTAAACGGTGTTGAATCCAGCTATCAACTGTCGCCAGCGCGGGGTCTTGCCGCTCTGAACGGCTGAAAAATTCTTCAACAAAAATACTACTGAATGGTAGTTCAGTGTCTGCCATCTCGGCTAATACGCGAAGTACCGCAGCATTATTTCTTTTCGATGCTGTCGACAATCTTTTAACCCACATGGTCGCCAAATTGAAATCATGTCGACGCTCAACGATATTCATTGACACTCTTCTCAAGTTTTCAATTAATCCCAAACGCAACATAATCGGAATTGCCCAGAGTTCACCAATTGTCAAGGTCGTAACAGATTGATAGTTGTCTACGAAAAGGTTGACGTTTTCGGCATCAATGCGCCCATCGGTATGAGTAATCAATTCCATAGCGATGTCATATACGCGGGGAAGACCGGCGTTAATTCCGTTCAGTAACCGAGGTAATTCGCGGTTATATTCCTTGGGCAGATGAAAACGAGTAAGACGGAACTGTCCTTCAATCAAATAGAAGTTATTTAGCAACCATTCCCCCGCTGGACTAATACGTTGCTTTCCAGCATCTTCACCCACTACTAAGTCGTAAGCATATAAAAGGGCTTTTTCGTTTTTAGCTAACCGCAACAGTAATCTGTTTGTACCGGGAGTTTTGTCGATTTGATGTTGTCTGGCTAGCGCAGCGGCATGCCGGCTTAGTTGTTTTCCGCTGAATAATTCAGCGCGCAAAGGGTATTCTTTTACATTTTTTGATTCTTCTACACCTTTGCTTAATCCATCAGTTACGTTTGACATAAAAGAGTGCATATAAATCCTTTTTAAAATTGTGTTGAATAAGTTTACCATAGCACCATATCAAGCTTTATTCAATTTTTAACCCGACCGCGCTATTGGGAATTAAGGTGTTTTAATCGCGTTATATCATTAGAAATAGTGGTTATAAAAGATACAGTAAAATATAAGATTAAATGATGTAACTTTAGATATTAATTCACGCGCGCATAATGCGCGCGCCAATTGAAGACTCAAATTATATAATATTATAAAATCATTTTTAATGATACGATATTTTTTAAGTTTACTGAACTCGGCTTCACATTAGGGGCGCACAGTAGGAATCCTCTCGGAGGCATTACTGGGGCCGTGAAATGCTTTCATGTCGATGATTTTGCCGGAATCGTCAAAGGTCATAACATCGATTGCTTGGATGATCTTTTTCTCACCATTTTTTTTCAAATGAATTGTAAAAGCCATGGCGGCAGAATGCCCGTAAGATCCACGGATTGGCGTGTCTAGTTCCAATCTTTCAACCATCGTAACAGCGCGCTGATAGAATGCGGTAATGGCTTCTTTTCCTTTGACAACGCGACCGCCTCCGACCGGATCTTCAATCTTGGCATTGTCCGCAAAAAGAGCGATGAGCATTGCCGCATCTCCTTGATTGAAACCATCAATGTACTGCTGGAGAGCATTTTTCATGTGGTTTTCACGAGCTTCTGATTCAAATCGTGGTTCAGGAGTAGGTTCCGTAGTATTTACACATCCAGCAAGAATAGCAACTAAAGCAAACATCATTACCAAGCCAAAAGTGTAGGGGCTGATGTTTGAAACTATAGATTTAGTCTTCATGTTTTGCATTCTCAATAACGTTGATGTCTGTGGATAATTCTTTTGTGGATCCAGCGGGTTGCGTCCGACCACTTCCCAGAGATGGTCGAATGATTCTTTTCACCCAGGCCAAGACACCAGTATTCATCTTATCCATTTCAATCTCAGCCTCTCGCATCGTCGATTCCCACGCTGGAGCGAATCCTGGGGCTTTTTCGTACATCATGTGGATAGTTTTGTCATATAGATACAAAGTTCGGAGTTCTGACTTATCTGGACGGCTTGTCATGGTTGCCAAAGATATTCTAAGATTTTCACTCTGTTTTTTAAGTTGCTCAATTTCGGCCTGCAGAGCTTGATTCCCTTTTGAATTAATCGTCAGTTGAGTGTGCAGATGTTCGCGAAGTTGTCGGTTATCTTTCCGAAGTGTGCGCCGTTTATTCCAGCCACCGATTGCCACAAAAAGAGCAAACGCCAAGCCGAGTGCGAGGCCAATTGTAAAAGGGTGTGTCAGCAGTTCCATTGTTGTTTATCCTTAAATCGTAAAAAGCATCATTAAAAAATTTACATATTACGTTACGGGCGTATTTCCG
>DLIO01000022.1 GCA_002483765.1 Lentisphaeria bacterium UBA7640
CTATCTATGCGCGCGCGAATTCAGAATCGTAAAAATCGTAATTTTAGATATTGCCTTGGCTTAACTCGAGATACTCTTGGAGTAGCGCTCGGCGTTCATCCTGATCAATTTGATTTTGCATTTGCTGTTTTATTGTGGTTAGACGTTTTTCACGATTAAAACGCCTGATCACGGTAACAGTGTCAATGATCGCCTTTTCGATTTTTTCAGAAGGAATAGTCGATTCTCTGACTAATATGCGACCAAGTCGCGAATCCTCTTGTTCGCGTTCATTCTCCATGTCCGACAGAATATCGAAACGCTGTTCCCAGCCGCCCGTAATCGCCAAGTTAACGACAGTATTCAAGGATTGTCCTATCATATCGTTGCTGATCATATCAGATGAAAAAAATGTCCCAAGTCTTTGGGCAATATCATTATCAGCTAAAGCCAACTCCAGTAAGGTTTCTTCGGCGTGAGCAACTTCAGTTGGCAAGCCGTCGTCAAGCTCTTCGTCCAGAATTGTGGTAACCGATTTGATCGCGGCTTGCCTGATTTGTGAAGGCGCTGTGGGGTTTTGTGACATTTGGCGCGCAATGATTGCCTCTGAGACTTTAACGCGTTGCGCGAGTTTCTGAATGTACAATTCACGCGCAACTGGAGTAGGAATTAGGCGGAGATATTCGATGGCGGCGATGGCGGCATTTTGACGCCCAAACGGTTGACTCTGATCAAATTCTTTTTCGAGGCGTTCCCACAGAAAATCAAAAAAATCAACTGCTCCTTCAACCTGTTTTGCGATAAACTCCGCGCCTTCATTTTTATACAATTCGTCTGGATCTTTGCCACCTGGCCAACGAATCACTTTGACTTCAAACTCTAAAGGCAATAGGATTTTCACTGCCTTTAAAGTCGCTTCTTGTCCAGCGTTGTCAGAATCCATCGCCAGCAAAACGCAATCGCAGTAGCGTTTGAGCATTCGCGAATGTTCCTCGGCGAACGCCGTTCCCTGTGTCGCTACGGTATTGGTAAAGCCAGCACAATGCATAGAAATAGTATCAATCTGACCTTCACACAAAATCGCACATTTTTGTTCATGAATCCGTTTCCGTGCCAGCGGGAGCGCATAGAGAATTGAGCTTTTGTGGAAAATTGGCGTGTCTGGGCTATTTAAATATTTAGGGATTTGATCAGGTTCGATAGAGCGTCCGCTGAATCCGACCGGCTTACCTTGTTCATTCCAGATGGTAAAAACCAATCGGTTGCGAAAACGGTCATATACTGATTTCTTTTCTTCATTGTCTTTTAAAATTCCAGCGTCCAGCATCTCTTCTTCGGTAAACCCTTTGGACAAACCGTATTTTAACGAATTATCCCAGCCATCCGGTACCGCACCAATTTGGAAAGTTTCCGCGATTTCGCGCGGAATGCCGCGCTGCATAAAATAACGCCCAACCGGCGAATCTAAGTTATTCCAAAGCAAAGAAGAATACCAGTTAGCAAATTCTGCAGAGATATCAAATAATCGGTCACGCCGATTGCGCCTTTTTTGCTGAAGCTGGCGCTCTTCCGGAGAACTTGAAGATTTTTCAGGAATTATTACGCCACAACGATCTGCCAAAATATGGATTGCATGTGGAAAATCCACTGATTGTTGTTCCATAACAAAACGAAAAACGTCACCGCCTTTGCCACAGCCAAAACATTTATAACGCTGGGTATTTTCGTTGACGGTAAATGATGGGGTTTTTTCGTTGTGAAAGGGACAACACGCTTTCCAAGCGGCACTACCACTTTTTTTCAGTTGAATTCCGAAAAAATTTATCGTTTCAACAATATTGGACCGGGTGCGAACTTCGTGAACAATTTCATCCGGGATTGAGCGATTCATGATATCAAAATTCTCAATGTGATGCGAGGGCTGAAATACGCTTTTTCACCAATTCATGTTTTTCTGCCAATGCTTGATCTTTCTCGGTCAGTTTCAAATATTCCCGATAATAAGCCACTGCGCGATTGCCACTTTTGATGCGTTCCAAAAATATAGCAAAATTAAGCAATACTGCCGGATTTTGCGGAGCGAGAGTGTAAGCTTGTTTCAAACAACTGGCAGCGTTGCGGTTATTGTCCAGTCCAGTATAAATAACTGCCAATTGATTCCATATCCAGGCTGCGTTAGCCTTATCGGCCATAAACGTCGGATGATTGCGAATTAGTTTATTATAATAATTCATCGCAGTACCGGCCGCGTTCATTTTGCGATAAACTTCTGCCAAAAGTAAAATATTGTATGGATCGGATGGTTTTAAATTATGTGCTTCAAGCAACGGTTTTAGTGCCTCCTGAACTTTATTTTGTTCATTGTAAAGACGGCCCAATGTGTATTGAGCAATAAAACTATTTGGAGCGATCTCAACTGCGTTTTCTGCGGCGGTTAAGGCCTGAGCTTTTTTCTGATTATGTTCACTAGTAAAAGCTAAAAAAAGCTGAGTATATTGACTATTGGGGTCGCGTTTGACAGCGGCACTTGCATATTTATGGGCTTTATCCCATTTACCGGAAGTGGCCAATCTCAAGCCTTCATTTAACAGTTCAGCGGTATCTTTGGATGATAAGCGACTACAACCACTGGTAAAAACAAATGATACCATACCCATAATCATTAGAATTGAAAAAACAAAGCGTTTCATAGTGTGATTTCCCTGCATTAGTATATCTAAAATCTTAATATTTAAATGTAATCTTAATAACCGATTTTACAACATTTTTCCCAAATTATTAATCATTGACAAGCTGATTAATAGCTAATGCAAAACGCTCACACATATTCTTGAAAAGCGACCGTAGCGAACTATATTGTATGAATTCTTTTACTGTCAAAAAATCAATAATAATTATTAAGGATGTATTTTATGAATAATTACAAATTTGCAGTTATTCCTGGGGATGGAACCGGGCCAGAGGTCACCGCAGAAGCACTGAAAGTTTTATCTGCAGCTGGTAATAAGTTTAATTTTTCATTTACCAGTAAAACTTTTAACTGGGGCGGAGAAAATTATCTCGCTACTGGCGAAATATTACCCGAAGACGCACCTGATCAGCTTAAAAAATTCGACGCTACGCTTCTCGGTGCCATCGGACATCCAAAAGTTAAACCCGGAATTCTCGAGAAAGGCATTCTATTAAAATTACGTTTTGAACTTGATCAATATATCAATCTTCGCCCTGTCAAACTGTTTCCTGGTGTGGAAACACCGCTAGCAAATAAAACTCCTGAAGATATTGACTATGTCGTAGTGCGCGAAAACGTCGGCGGCCTCTATACCGGTATCGGCGGCTTCACCATGAAAGGAACCGACAATGAAACCGCTGTACAATCAATGGTTTATACACGCAAACAAGTCGAGCGCGCCATTCGCTACAGTTTTGAGTTAGCCCGCAAACGCCATTCCAAAGATGCGCCATGGCACGGATTGAAACCTGAAGATATCGCCGCGGGAAAAACCGCTCAATTGACTCTCTGCGGAAAAACCAACGTATTGACTTTTGTTTTTGATCTTTGGGAACGCACTTTCAATGAAGTAGCGGCCGAATACCCTGACATTAAAACTGATTATGCGCATGTTGACGCGATTACCATGTGGATGATTAAAAATCCCGAATGGTTTGACGTTATTGTAACCGAAAATATGTTCGGTGACATTATTACTGACTTGGGCGCAATGACTCAAGGTGGTATGGGCATCGCTGCTGGCGGTAATATCAACCCGACCGGTGTCAGCATGTTCGAACCAATTGGCGGTTCCGCTCCTAAGTATACAGGAATGGGCATAATTAATCCGTTGGCGGCGATTTTAGCTGGAGCAATGATGCTTGATTATATTGGTGAACACAAAGCAGCTTGTGCCATTGAAAAAAGCGTAGCTTTTATCACCGGTAACAAGATAAAATCAATGGCAGCAGGAAAGATGGGCTATTCAACATCAGAAGTTGGTGATTTAGTCATCGCAAACCTTTGATTAGCAATCCGAAATTGATCCAATATTAATGAAGAAAATATTCAAATCAAGTCATCGTCGCTCACCCGGCGGTGACTATTTGTCCTTCAAAAATGGTGGAACTTCAGCAATGATTAACACTGGACGTCCGGAACTCAGGACTGTCCTCGATTCGCCAGATCGATTCTTCGAAGAAGCATTGATTATAAAGGATTCACGCAGCGTCACCGTTGCCCGAATTGAAACGCCCGAAACGGGAACGTTTCTTTTAAAAAGATACAAATACAAGGGTTTATTCTATTCACTCACCCATATTTTCAAAAGACCGCGCCCTGCCCAAGTGTTGATTTTCTCTAATTTACTGAGATCTGCCGGGGTAAAAACTCCCAAGGTACTGGCTACCATAATTAAACGCCGCTACCATTTGCTTCAATACAAATCATATCTACTGACTGAATATGTCGAAAACATAATTCCTCCAGATATTTTGGTGCCAAAACTTTTAGAAAATAAACTAAATTTCACCGAATATCGCAATAAAGTGATTTTTTGTCTCAACCACCTTCATGAAAACTGCGCCATTCACGGCGATTTAAAAATTCATAATATTTATTGCAAAACAACCACAACCGGGTTAGAAGTTGGTTTACTTGATCTCGACAGCGTTGAATGTTTCAAAGGTCCAATTAATGCCAAAATCAGGGCTAAAGACCTGTCACGTTTTATCGCATCAATTATTCAAATCGCTGAGCATAATAACACTACCGCTCCAGATGTGGGGAAAATCTGTGAATTTGTATTATCTGAATATGAGCGCGTCAGCGGATTTTCGCTTGACTATGAATATATCCGACAACGCGTTAATTATCATATTGAACGCAAAAGAGGCAAGCGCAATGCCTGACGCCCCGATACCAGATCAATGGTGGTTATGGTTAGATTCTGCGCATTCCCCAGCCATAAACATGAGTATTGATGAACAACTGCTCAAAACCGCACAACAAGCCAAGCGTCCGGTTCTGCGAATCTACCAGTGGGATCGTCCGGCGGTATCAATTGGTTTTGTGCAAGCATACGACGCCGCAACACAAACCACTTACACTATCGTCCGAAGACCAACCGGCGGTGGCGTAGTATTTCACGATTGTGATTTAACATACAGTGTGATAATTCCAGTCGGACACCATATTTATGCGCTTGACCGTACTGAAAGTTATCGAGAGATTCACAATGCAGTAAAAGCCGCGTTTGGGGCGCTTGGCTTGAATACTACATTGACCTCGGCCGAAATCCCCAAACACGTTGACCGCGCGTTTATGCAATGCTTTACCACCCCTACCCGTTATGATGTTGTTGCCGACGGCAAAAAATTTGCAGGTTCTGCGCAACGCCGCACACGTGACGGAATTTTGCACCAGGGCAGTATTGATCTAAACGCCGCGGGAGGCGACCGCGAACTCCTAACCAAAAACCTAATTGAAGCATTTCGCTCACAACTAAAGATAGCATTCGCCGACTTCACAATATCTCCAGATTTCCTTGAATCAGCAAAAAAATTATCGGCAAAGAAATATGCAACTGAAGCGTGGAACATCCATCGGCAAACTGCTGAAAAATAGTTCCGTCCTATTAAAAAAAGTGTAACTCTCGTCTTTAATTCGCGCGCGCATAATGCGCGCGCAAATTAAAGACGGAAGTTACGAAGCATGAACTGTGGAGAATTGGAAAAATATTTAACCACGAAAGACGCAAAGAAGGGAATCGGGAAGTCACCACTAATAAACACTAATTGACACTAATAAAAAATGGGAAACGGGAGGGGATTTTCCTAGAAACGTAGAGATCAAATTCCGACTTTATAGCTGTCAACTATCTCCTTTTGTATTTTTAATTTATACTCACAACTCTCAAGGACGTCTTTGCCAACAAAACCGGCGTTGTACTCGTTCTTAATCAAAATCAGCTGTTGCTTATAAGTATGAAAAAGCTCTTGCTGTAGAATCTTTCGCAATTTGAAAAAATCTTTACAAGTTGTTATTGCATTAAGGAAATCAAGCTTTTTTAAAACAGCATAAATCTGGTGTTCTTTTGCCGTACACACAAAAGTTAGTGGTTTTGTTCCAGAATCATACAGCATAAGAGCATTTCTAAATTCGACTTCTGTTTTTTTAATTTCCTTTTCAAGTTCAAGAAAGACTGTTTTTCGAAGGTCAGTATTGATTCCCCAATTCCCATCTGGTAATAACATGGGATATTTTAATGGATATTGCGATTTGGCAGATAGAATATATTCCTTTACCGTCTTAACTCTCCACAATCTCTCAGTTATGCTAATTGTCTTTTTCGATTCAGCACTAAATCCATTAATAGACATTAAGAGCACAAAAAACAAGAAAATATATTTCATGGCGCATTCCTCCTATTGTTTTACCGTATGAGCGACAATAGTGCCATAGACCACGATGAGCACTTCACGAGAAAATTGCTAATAGTCCGTTTATTCGACGTAGTCGCACAAATGAAAATCTCACAATATAATATCTAATCAATCCATTGTTCCATTCATTAACTCGAATCACGCCTTAAACATAATAGCTGAAGATGAAAGCACAAATTCCTCTATGAATAAACACGTATTTTCTGGCAGAAAATATTACCGACTTTTGACAATGCCTATATGAATGTTCTCCCCGTTCGGACGGCCGAGGATTCCATTTTATTTTCTCGAATCTTCATATATAAAAAGTCCCGTAACAGCGACTGATATAAAGAAAAATGCGACAATCAGATCACTAACTAAAAATATTGGATTTTCGGAGTAAAAAAACAATATCCCACAAAAGCCCAAAAACGATATAATAAAATGAAATAACCAGCGCATTTTAATTTGAAAATAACCGAAAAATAAAAATAACGTTCCTAAGATAGAACCATACATAATATCTTTTAGTGGTGCCATTGGTAGAACAGCTTGTATTCTAGGCGGGTTAGGCAAAAATACTGGGGGTAAAAATGTATATATTGATACAAGGAATGTATCTGCTGTTCTTCCAAGAAATAAAATCATTTTGATATCTATATATACAACACTCAGCACAATGGCTCCAAAGCAAAGAAAAATGCTGAGATTCCGGACTCTTTGCGAGTTTTCCAAATTAAGTTTCATGTTGAATCTTACTCCATTAAAAGCTTTATCAATCGAAAATTTTTATTGTTACCCCTTTTCCAAAAAGCAGTTTAAACACATTAAAAAAAAAGTTTAACTCTCGTCTTTAATTCGCGCGCGCATAATGCGCGCGCAAATTCAAAGTGATATTTATAAAGTGAAAAACTGAAAATTATCGTGATTTAAGTTATGCTTTTAGGTCTTTTTGTGGTTTCATCACTTGATGATGGATAGCGAGATAAACAATTACAATCAGCGCTAATGCAGACATAATCCAAATGTAATGGTCTTTAATCATCGCGGCGCCTTTGTGAACCATATCGACATAAGTCATATCGCCACTCAAGTGTCCGAAGTACCAGCCGATAATCGCTAGAACCAAACACCAAATACCAGCGCCAAGAGCGGTAAAAATAGTGAAACGTTTGATGTTCATATTAGAAAGTCCGGCAGGAATAGAAATTAGTTGACGAATCCCAGGAACCAAACGACAAACAAAAGTCACCAGTTCGCCGTATTGGCGAAAAACTTCCTCTGCGCGATCCAGACTCTTTTCTGGAAGGAAAAACCAACGCCCGTATTTATGCAAAAATGGGCGTCCCAACCATTTGGCAAGAAAAAAATTTATATAGGCACCAGACAATGACCCTGCCAAACCAGCTAATAACGCAATACTTATATCTAGCCATGGAATACCAAAACTTAATTCGCCGCGGTAGGCTAAAAAACCTGCCGGAATCATTACTACTTCACTTGGAAAAGGAATGAATGAACTCTCAATCGTCATAAAGAGAAAAATAAGAAAAAAACCCCAAACCTTAGCGTGCGGCACCAACATTTGAATCTGCTCGGCAATCAAATCAGTCATAACTTTTGAATCCCTTCATAGTATTTTTAATGAAACTTACACAGCATAATTAGCTGTTAACGGAGTTTTCAATTTCCCATTGAGAACCTGTCGTTTTGTCGAAATTAAACTTGATAACGTATCGGTAAAATTAAGATTTGCAACATCATGTCTGGCAACAATATCATGAATCGTAATAAATCAGATGAAAAGTGTGGGATAAAAGGAGCATTTACCGCGTTTTGTGCTATTTTATCAAGACTACGAAACTTTAATACAAAGATACAGGAAAATAGAAACTTATGAGTAAATTCAGAACCCACAACTGCGGCGAGTTACAAAAAGAAGATGCCGGCAAGAAAGTAAAATTAGCAGGTTGGATTCACAGCGTCCGCGATCATGGTGGCGTTATCTTCATCGACCTTCGCGACCATTTTGGGATCACTCAAATCGTGATCAATCCGGACATGGCGTTTTATCAGGAACTCGAACGCTGGCGCATAGAGTCGGTAGTCTCCTTTGCTGGATCAATATTAGAACGCAGTCCTGAGAATGTCAACCCGAAGATCCCGACTGGAGAATTGGAACTTATTGCCGAAGAGATGGAGATTCTCGGAGAAGCTGAAATGATTCCATTCCAAGTCGCAAAAGATGACATGGCGCCTGAAGCGCTACGTCTGAAATATCGTTTCCTCGACCTCCGCCGTGAAAAATTGCATAAAAACATCATTATGCGCAGTAACGTCATTGCGTCAATACGTAAATATATGTGGGAAAATAACTTCCACGAATTTCAAACTCCAATTTTGACTGCCAGTTCTCCTGAAGGCGCGCGCGATTATCTAGTTCCAAGCCGTCTGCATCCGGGCAAATTCTACGCATTACCGCAAGCTCCGCAACAGTTCAAACAGTTATTGATGGTTTCTGGTTTTGATCGATATTTTCAGATTGCACCGTGTTTTCGCGACGAAGATGCACGCGCCGACCGTTCACCCGGCGAATTCTATCAGCTTGATATTGAAATGAGTTTTGTCGAACAAGAAGACATCTTTGCACTTGTTGAAGGCTTACTACATCGACTTTTCACTAAATTTTCAAATAAAAGCGTCGATGCACTACCTTTCGTGCGAATTCCATACCGTGAATCCATGCAGCGTTTTGGTTCCGACAAACCAGACTTGCGCAACCCGCTGGAAATGATCGATGTTACCGATACCTTCAAAGGTTGCGGTTTCAAAGCATTTGCTGACGTCGCGGACAAAGGTGGCGTAGTGCGCGCTATTCGCGTGCCTCAAGTCGCGGAAAAATCGCGTAAGTTTTTTGACGACATGATCAAGTTTGCGCAAAGCCATGGTGCCAAAGGGATGGCGTACATTATTTGGAGCGGTGGCGAAGAAAAGAGCCCAATCGTGAAATTTTTGGAACGGGAAGTCATTGACAAACTCAAAACTGCCGGCAAAGTCCAGGACGGAGACGCCATGTTCTTTTTGGCAGACAAAGAAAAAATTGTCCAAAGCGTTGGTGGAGCAGTAATCCCTGAATTGGGAAAACAGCTTGAACTAATTGATAAAAATGCGTTTAAATTCTGTTGGATTATCGACTATCCGATGTTTGAAACTGACGAAGAAACTGGTGCAATCGGTTTCAGCCACAACCCATTTTCCATGCCTCAAGGTGGAATGGACGCGCTGATCAACAAAGATCCTCTGGATATCCTAGCTTATCAGTATGATATTGTATGCAATGGCATTGAATTGTCTAGCGGTGCAATTCGTAATCATCGCCCAGAAATTATGTACAAAGCTTTTGAAATCGCTGGTTATGACAAAAGCGTAGTTGACGACAAGTTTGGCGGTATGATAAATGCTTTCAAACACGGAGCACCGCCGCATGGTGGTATTGCTCCAGGCGTCGATCGTATCGTAATGTTATTGGCCAATGAACCCAATATCCGTGAAGTGATTGCATTCCCATTCAATCAGCAAGCTCAGGATTTGATGATGAACGCTCCTGCGGAAGTCACTTCTAAGCATTTGCGCGAACTCCATCTCAAAGTTGTAATCCCAGAAAAACCTAAAACAATGGCTATTCCTCCCAAAAAGGAACTCTGAATATGACATTTTTAAAAGCAGTTTTGTTATTGGCTTTGTGTTCAGTTGCGACCGTACTACTTCAAGCACAATCGTTAGAAGGATTTGTCCCTGCCGATGCCACGACTGTGGCATCTTTTAAACTGCGGGAGATTTTTAATCTGCCAGTATTTAAAAATGAGAAAAACAGTGAGATCCAGGAGTTGCGTTCCAAGATTGAAAAGTTTGATTTTACCGGTAGCGGCATTCCAAGAAGAATAATGGCGATATATGGTTCAAGCTATAAAAAGCCAATTATCTTAATCCCGACTGCACTTCCTGCGTCGCAATTTGAGGAACAGCTCAAGAAAATATCCAAAGAGATACCGGATATCAAATATGAGAAATTAACTCAAGGTAATTTTGAAGGATATAGAATTTCCAGCAGCACAAAAATCGGTCAATCCGATAGCTTTTATGTTTATCATTTGACCGGAGATGTTATAGCCGTGTTAATGGATGACACCATCAGCCCTGGTTATCTTCAAGCAGGCTCGACTCCTAACCCATTGACGCGAGTCGCCACACATGGAGATTCTAACGAGTTGGTACGGATCGTAAATGCTGGACTTATTCCAAACGTCCTTGAGCAGAACGCGCAGGGTTTGCAGCAGATCTTGATAACCATCAGCAAAGCTAATGCCATCGCTGATTCTTTTAAGGGTTATGCCGAGCTAAGTTTTGATAAGCCAGAAGCAGCCGGCCAAGCCACGATGATGCTGCAAATGTTATTCACCATAATGACCCCTACCCTGTTTAAGGAAAATCCGACTCTGAGCAGTGATATCATTAAAGCTGTTGGATTTCAGACTAAGGGCAATAAAACTATAGTCGACGCTCATGTTACTGCGGCTCTTTTGGATAAATTAAAGACAGAACTGGAAAACGTAAGTAGGGATTGGGTGGGTAATAATGTTGCGAATAGCACAACTACAGCGCCGACAGCGCCATTAGTTGTTCAATAAAATCACAATTTTACGGGTTGCGATGCTATAGCGTATAGTAATTAATATGGTGAAATTTATCACCAGTGCGGGAGAAGTTATAATTTCATGAAAAACGTGCTTGAACGAATTATTGTCAGAGATGACAACCAATTTGAGATTAAATATACCTATCCGCTGCAGCCAGAAAAAGAAACAACAAAATACTTCGTTGAAATGTTTTTATTCCTTCCACAAGGATTGAATATCAATAATAAAACCTACGGCAAAAAGAAATTTTACCGTGACTCGACAAATTATATCCGTTTCAAAACTCCAGCTTTTTCCTTGCCAGAGATCATTGCTGGTAAAGCGAATCCATTATACAAAACGACTATTGCCCTAAAAGAGCTAATCGAAGCTCCAGAGACTAAGGAACACCGGGAAAACTATGATTATCATCTGAAGATGTTTTCTTCTATTTTAAAAAGCGCGCTTCGCGATGAAGAAAAACGTCTTGAAAACATCATAGAACCGGAAGAACTCAACACTGCTATAAAGCGAATGGTTGTAACATTGTCGCAAATCTTGACATTGTTCCGCGAACTACGTAACGTCAACGGTTTTTTCACCCTTGAAAGTCGCTGGAAAACCCTGTTTGCTTTATCGGATGAATACAACAGCATCATTGCAGAATTCCATCTATTCAAGCTCCTTGATTTTCTCGGCAATGTTCCTGAGGCCGAGCGCCATTCTGACGTTTGTGCCGACGTGCGCGAACTGATAAATCTTGAAGTCTCACACCGCTCCTCTGCTGGATATCCGTCAATCGTCCGCGACAGATCTGACAACGAAACATTTTTATACCGTGCTCGAACCTTAAAAAAAATTATGGGCAGTATCTTATTCTTGCATACTCAAAATTATAGCGATGGCAGAATCGCAAAGCAGTTTATGCTTTCCTTGGCAGCAGGCTTGGCAATGAGTCTTGCGATGATTTTCCTACTAGTAGGTCAAAAAGTCTTTGGCAATATTGCGTTATGGTTGGTGATAAGTACGGTTATTGGATATATAATTAGAGATCGCACAAAGGAGTCATCACGAGCTCTTTTTAGCAATTGGATTGAGAAATATTTTTTTGATTATAAAACAATCATCATGGATAATCTAAATCGTAAAATTGGGGAATGCCGCAGTTCTATTTCATTCCTCGAGCCATCAGCCGTGCCACAGGATATCGTAAAAATTCGTAACCGTGATATTTTGGCAGAGTTAGCCGGAAGTGGACTAGATGAAGAGATAATTTATTCACGCAAGCAAATCAATCTAAATAATGCCGAATGCAGTAAAATATGGACAGACTTCCGGGTAGAAGGGATCAACGATATTGTTCGGGTTAATCTGGACGAAATCATGAGTAAAATGGATAAGCCCGAGCGTGAATTATATTTTTTAGATGGCGAGAAGTGTGCAAAAACTGATTCCATTAGTGTTTATCATCTAAATATGATTTTGCGATACGGCATGGACAAAGAATCAGAAACCCGCAAAATAAGATTAATATTAAACAGTAACGGCATTCGCCGTATCGTCGAAACTATTATTTAATACCGATTTATCTTAAAACCAGTAATAAATTTCTTATTCGCTATTTCACTTGAAAAGATCAAATTATAGCTTCATCTTATATTGAACCCAGAATTATACAATACCACAAACAAATAGGAGAACGACATAATGTTTAAACAAAAAGATTTCTTACGCGAACGCACCGGTTCCATTCGGCAACTGGCCTCAATCCGTCGCGCGATTCTTGACGATGGCAAAGGTCGCGGTATGCGGGTTTGGGATGTTAACAATGGCAGTGGTCTCTCATTCACCGTTTATCCAGACCGCGGAATGGATATTGGAGAAGCGTGGTTCAAAGGAATCCCATTGGCTTGGATCTCTAAAAATGGCCCCGTCGCGCCACAATTTTTCGAAAACGATGGCTCGCAATGGTTGCGTTCATGGGGTGGCGGTCTATTAACTGGATGTGGCCTGATTAATGTCGGCGACCCAGTTGATCTCGGTGAAGAAAAAATGGGACTGCACGGACGCCTTTCACACACTCCAGCCGAAAATATCAATACTAAGACCAAGTGGAGTAAGTCTGGTTTCTATATTCTGGAAGCGACCGGGGAAGTTCGACAAAGTAAAGTATTCGGTGAAAACCTGTTACTGACCCGCCGCATCTCAACTGCTATGGGTGACAACTCCATCATAATTGAAGATACCGTCGAAAACCAGGGTTTCCACCCATCGCCATTTATGCTGCTTTACCACATCAATCTGGGCTGGCCATTGATTGATACCGGTTGTGAACTCGAGGCGGTCGAACACGAAATTGAGCCACAAAATGCAAAATCTGCAGTGGGCCTAGATGAATGGAACAAAGTCGGCGTGCCTGAAGCCGGTGCCTCCGGACAAGTGTTCTATCACCATATCCCTGCGACTGATTGCGGCTGTGCTGTGATTAAACTAATTAATAAAAAACTTAATATCGCGCTAAAGCTCGATTATCGCTTAGATGAATTGCCCTATCTCGTGCAATGGAAAAACATGGCTAAATGTGAATACGCGCTCGGCCTTGAACCCGCCAATTGTCTACCTGATGGCCAAATCAAAAATGCCGAACGTGGCATTTTGAAAACCTTAGAACCTGGTGAAACTACCACCGCCATGGTCAAGTTAAGCATCGAAGAACTGGACAATGACTGAGTCAAAGGTTTTAAGTTTCAAGAAAAAGATGGGAAACACAAAACCATGAATACGTCAATGTAACTTTCATCTTTAATTCACGCGCGCATTATGCGCGCGCGAATTAGAACTTTAAATTACGTTGAAACGAAGGACTGTGTTTTGCCGATAGATATCCCCTGCGCGTAGAGTCGTCGACGGAAAATCGGCATGATTAGGTGAATCGGGAAAGTGTTGCGCCTCGAAGCAGAAGCTGTTGTATTTTCCATCCAGCCCTAAGCTGGTGTAAAATTGAACCGCAGGTTCAGTCGTAAACAATTCCATAACGATTCCAGTGGTTGCCGAACTTGCGGTAGCAGCTGGAACGCGCAGTGATGCACAATTATGATTCAAAATATAATTATGATCAAATCCTCTGGTGAGCGCTAATTCACCCGAACATTCCCGCAAAACAGCGGCAATATTTGCGGGCTCACGTAAATCCAATGTGGTATTATCTAATGAAAGAATTGTACCTGTCGGGATTTTGTTCACATCGCTTTCAGTATAAGAATCTGCGTTGATAAAGAATTCATGTTCATCGATATCCCCAGATCCGCTCAGATTAAAATAAGCATGATTAGTCAAATTGATTACAGTAGCTCGATCAGATTCGGCGTAATAATCGATCGTCAATGCATTGTCGTCATGCAAAGCATAAACAACTTTAACCCGTAGGTGCCCAGGAAACCCCTGATCTCCATCGGGACTTTCTAAACTCATTTCTAGCGTGTTTCCAACAATTTTAGCATCCCAGAAGCGCTGTGAAAAGCCTTCAGTTCCGCCATGGAGTGTGAATTTAGGATGATTGGCGTTAAGTTTGTAAACATTTGTCAACGCGCATTAAGATTG
>DLIO01000141.1 GCA_002483765.1 Lentisphaeria bacterium UBA7640
TCCTCCAGATCAAGATTCCTGAAGTTTAATTTCTGCGGTAAAACGTCGCCCATCCATTTCAGCAGGGACGTCGTTAATTTTCACGGGGCATCCCATATCGGAAAGCCCTTCGATTTTTACGAGTAATGATTCTTCGGTTTCGCGCCCATGGTTATGATTCAGTATTGCGCCCTGACGATAATTGGTAATTTCGATCATGATAAAATTCCTATTTAGTTGAATATAAAATAATTTATTTAACTATAATAATTTTCTGTGCTAGCGGATGAGGCGTCGGGGTAAATGATAACCGTGTTGGCCGGTTACTCCCGCTGGAATAATGATTGATTGCTTCTCCTTAAGATACCCTTTTACCATTTTCCCGGTCATGTGTTCCATCACCAGGAATGGATGCTTAATTGTACTCATTTTGAAGTCCCCATATTATTCTCAACTTATATTATGCCTAATCCTGCTCGTGGATAACGTTCACGTAACCATTTTGTCACTAAAATCCACGCCAGGTGTTGTTGCTTTAAATTAAAGAAGCAACATGGCCTTATATGTTGGTAAATCATATTCGATAACCTGTCTACAATGACGAATTTTCCATTCAAGATGTTCCCGATCAGCTATATATTCCATACTGGGTTCCCAGCCAAGACGTGAATCTTTTTCGACTAATGGAATAGCGGCCTCTGCGTTTGATATTTCCGCTTCCATTATTTTTTTGAGTTCATTAAGTAGTTTTAGCGCACTTGGAATGTCACTTTCACCAATAAGTTGATGATTTAATATCCACCATTGCTTACAATGCCTGGTCGTAACCAAAGAAGATAAAATAAATTCCCCCAAACCTAACATTTTAAAAGCTTGAGGACGTTTCTTTTCTGGAGCCATCTTTATCGCCAAGTCAAGTTTATTTATGCCAGCCTGCCACTTGGCAATAGCACGTTCCAACGCCTTTATTTCAAGTGGAAAACGTATAGCTCCCGGGGATTGATGTTCATTCTCAAATGGGTGATAGAATGTCTTGACGATCCTGCTGCCAAAATGTGCATGATCCGCACTTGGTATTTTTATTTCTTGTGTTTGGAAATCTCTAGTAATATCTGGATGAAAAATCAATGGATAAGCCGGTCCAACCCGTAACGGCCCATACTGATCCTCGTTGGTGACGGGAATTTCGCTCATGGCTTCGCTCCATAACTGCCAAGCCTCGACGGCATGAGGCGCACCTGCCTCGCCAAAATCACGAACTGAAATAAGTTCAATGACTTTCTCTGTATCAGGCGACGGTGTCCAATAACGCCATTTGCTTAATTCGCTAATAATAGAAGGGGTAAAGCCGTAATGATGTGATTCCATCAAGCCACACAATCCCCAATCGTCTTGTGCTTTTAATATTGCGTCATGGCGTTTAGACCATTGCTGCGGTACTGGAATATAAGGAACGGTACCGAAATCCCAGGTCATGCCTCCAGTATTACTCATTGCATAAAGTCGGATATTGCGACGCCGAGCCGTGGCCGCTTCGCTAGAAAAATATTTTCCCGGGCCAGGGAAAGTTATGGAATAGTCCATTACGGGTTTAACCGCATTACCGAGTCGTAGCGGCTCAAACATTTCAAATGTGACTTGAAGCGTGACATCTTCAGGAAGTGCGTTAATCAGTGCAATGCGGTCTTTCTCGGGAGTATAGCCCCAGTTGTAAGTCCAAAAAACAATCTCAGCCTTAGGGCTATATTTTTTGACACTACGCTTAACGGTCTCTAACCACTCTGGATAATCAAAACACGGCCACCAGCCTGGCCGGGGTTTTGTTGGGCGGATTCCCTCATGAAAGTCATTACCGGTTTTGCCGGTTGTGTTAGGATCATGGCTGGGAAATTCGCATGATTCACCTACCAAAATTACTCCCTTTGCGCCGGGGCAGGATTCAAAGAGCCGTCCATAGGTGCTGTCGTAATAATCTTCCGCATCGATGTGGGAAGGATGTTTCAGACTTTTAAGATAACTATAAAAGTAAACATCAATAGCATATTTTGCTGCACGAGCAATTAAATCATTGAAATCCAAATATCCGGTAGTCGTCAAATCACAACCTTTCGTAAAAACCAATACCGCGTCAATCCCAGCATGTGCTACCGCATTCAAATACGTATCGGGAAAGCTATCAATCCCCCAGCCAGAATGCACCATTCTGGGTGAAAAAAGAGCAGTACGAACGCTTTCTCCGCGAGCTAAGATCGGGGCTTCCGCTAGATTCATTAAATCCTCAAGATAATATGACCCCTGAGCCATGCCGCGCTCATCGGATCCACATATAACCACGCCGTGGCTATCAACTTGTAGGTAGTAACTTTTATTTGGGCTTGAGAATTTATGCTTAGATTTCGGCAACTCTCTAATGGTTGCCATAACGATGGTATGCTCTTGTCCGATAAATTTCTCTATTTCAGCCACTTTTTCCACTAGAACAGAAACATTCATACTTTGGAATAGATAGTGTTGCAAATCCAACGCAACATCTTTCACTAGCTCTGACGAAGCAACATCGATCAATATTCGCCAGCCGTTTTCAATAGTTATTTCCTTATCTGAGGCGAGGCGAGAGAAGTCGCGGCGATCTCGACGATGGACTTGGTTGAGTTCATTTCTAAATCCATAAGCACGTTCTTTCTGCATGATTGAGGTACCTTGTATCGATGGTAATAGTTTAGTTTTAAAAAGTTAACTTCCTAAACATTTTGTTTTTATTTTTTAAGACCGATTGTCTTTGAGTAATTTTTCCTGCCATAATTCTTCCGAAAATATTATTGTTGTGTTTTTGGAAGAAATTCATTGTAATAATTTGATATTAAAAACTGATTCTCTGAGAATTATACTTTAAACGGTTGAGGTTTTAACTTTTTACGTGCCCAGATAACGCTGCCTTGTCTTTTGTAAATTATAAGTTACCACATAGTAACCAATAACTTACAAAAAAAGTTAAGGTTCTTCCCACTCGAAGTATAATTTTCAAGGTTTACGTATTTGGGTGATTTTCTATGTCATGACAATATCTCCATAGTGATTTTTTGTCAGATTTTTGACTTTATGCATCGTTTTAGACTTGAGCTTGATCCAGATTTTATTTGAACAGGCTACATGACCGAACGAGTACTTCTCTGTATTACTAAGTTCCGCCAGAGCGCTATAGTTCACTCTTATTCGTCTAATCTAAGCCATAATATACGTATTAAATCCTGCATAAGATTGACAACTGCTATTGGATTTCAACTATTGTTAAGCCATCTTCTAAGACATCTATCTTAAGTTCGTTTCCATTTTTAATTTCACCCTTTGTTTTATCACTCAAGTTTCCATCTTGGTCATATCTATAATATTGGACTGTTGAGTTTTGATCCGTCCATTTGATATTTTGAGGATTTATTGTAATTATTCTTTCCTTTCCGATGATTGTCCCCGAACTAATTTGTTTAATTGATATTGGATATGCCTTAGTAATAAAATTATCAGAATTTTTGAATAAAAGGTTTCCTCTCCACGGCGAATACATGCAGCCACTTTTCAAGCATTTTTTTGTATTTATAAATACTCCTTTTTTAGTCTTGTGATCCCCAAAATTACCAAAGACCAGCGGTACACCAGTTAAGTGAACACTCGCAAATTTCCCTTCTCCGTTACCGCCCTCGATAAACGACTGAGCTACTCGTAACTCATTCGTCGCGGCACCGCCGTTTGCAAGAAAATATTTATTTCGTTTTAATACTTCATTTAGGAGTGTTTGCTTGAATCTCAATGTGGCTAACCCATTGTCAGTCATTTTTGCGATTATTTTGCCATTATCATCAAGTTCTACTGAAAAACCGTCCCAAGCACGATGATCGTATCTACTATATCCCCTTGAGGTAGCCGCAAAAGTGAATTCATCGCAATAAATACCGTCAAGATTGCATTCGTCAAGTGCCCGCACTAACGTTTTCATAAGATAATCGGCATATGCTGAATTGGGCCTTGGCACAAAATAAAGAACAGCCCAATCCTTTTTCGCGTAACTACCCAACCAAATTTTATTAAAATGGTCTAGTTCAAAAGGCTTACCGTTTGCCACAATAAGCGCATTGCCAGAAAACGGGAATGATTTGAGCAAGGGTTTATATACAATCTCCATCGCTGGATGCATCATTTGCATAACTTTGACATTAGGACATGCTTTATGGCTAATCTCCACGTTCTTTTTCAACTGTCTCCAATATTTCTCACGGTGCTCAAAGCTTATATACTTTTTTATATCAAGGTTTGGACATTTACCCGTTACCGTTTCTCCTTCCTCTATTTTGGGATAATTTCCATTCCTTACGTCGATAGAGTCCCAGCCTAATCTCAGCCACGGACTGTTTACAATGGAAATCGCACCCAAATGACCAAGAGAATTCCTCAAAATATCTATAACATTTGTGCCCTCTGCTTTTAAAACACTCCAAAACACCGGACGTTCCATAGTAATTCCGTTTACTTTCCAGCGTTCTCTCAAGTTATTTATAAACGCCCAATATCCCCCTTTAGCAACTGGAGTAATAGACATTTTAACGGTTAGTTTTTTGCCTGCCGGAACCGCAAATGATTTTGTAAACATTTCTGCAAGGCCTGGCTTTCTCCTGAACCACATAATCAAACGAGCAAGATTATTTTCAGCTGTTACCCCGAAGCCAGCTCCATCGCTCCCTTCCGCTTCAATAAAAACAGTTGGATTTGACGGATAAGAGATTAAAACATCTGAGTCTTGATCTCCACAAATGGTTACTTCAGATTTGTTGTTTCGCAACCAAAAATCATATTTGAATGGAACTGCTACATCCTGTTGGCTGATGTTTTCCCAAGTGTCTTCAAAATAGATTACTCCGTCTTCAATATTTATCTCCCTGCTTAGTTTTAACTGTGAGATGATGGTACTGATATTAAAACTATTATCTTTTCTTTGCTTTATATTGACACTCGCGGTTGAATTATCTAATTCTTTATCATCAGCAATTAATAACGTCTGGATTTTATCGTCAATCCCCAGTCCGGTTTCAGCCACCAATTCGATGTTTTTATCATATCCAACAACGAATCCCCCAGCACTTCCCTGCTGTAGAGTCAATTTGCCAACCTTGACCTGTTCTTTGATCTTGCCACGTTTGGGTAATTCTATCTCTGGTTTTTTCAAAAAAGAATTATCCAAATAGCCGACTTCTATATGGTCAATTATTAAGTCTCCATCCCCTTGGTAACTATATATATTTTCAAATGTCAGTGTATTGCCATCAACGCCCATGACAAGATCAAAAATATTTAAATCAAAAAGAGCACCAGAGTTGCCTTTAATCAATTTTTGTGCATCACCCAATGATGACGCGTACACCAGCATAATCTTATCTCCTCCAAATACCGGAAAAACACGATCTTTTAATGACCTCAGTTGAAAAGATGATTCCCTGCTTATTAATCTGTCTTTCCCATCCGCAGTTTTCCGATTTATGAATTTCCCGTTCAATTTAACAGTCATATTATACATGCAGCCACCAATAGATTCTGATTTAGTGTAAGCGTAAAACCTCAACACTGGAGTCTTGCCTTTTATTGCAGGCAGAGCGGGCATTGTTATATCAAGGGATTTTTGACGTTGTATAATTTTACTACCAAATTTTGTCGCATCTTCTAGTTCATAGATTTCTTTACTATCAAAATTCTTCATCTTCCCGATTTTCATATCAGTTATAATTATCGTGTGTTTGCCATCTTTTGTTTTTAGAAGGTTGCTGATCTTTAATATATTTTCCTCCTTGGCTAAATCTGAAACATCAAGAATAAAATCTCCCCCTGTATTATCAGTTGTTGCTTTATTGGCTTCAGTCGCGTCTTTATCAAAAAATAATAATATATCCTTGTTCTTGAAGACGGCTATAGGCCTTGCATTTGGTCGATCTAATTTCAAGAAAGGTTCTCTTCCAATCAGCCTTTCCGCACCTTTCGAATTATAGCGAGTTATATTTTTCCCATTTAATTGCAACGACATTATATAGGCACATCCTCCTGGTTTTGGCGTATAACATGTCGCTTTAAAAGAAATAGCGGTTCGCTGACCTTCATCCGAGGTGGGATTGGGGAATTTAAGTTCTAAAGTTTCTTCTGTTTTTATATTCGCGTTTCCTATATCGAACACGCTTTCAAGGTCGTTTTGCGTCCCCTCTGCTCCATTGGTCATAATAGTTAACACGAGCATCAGTATTGTTAAAAAAGCTACTGAAAATTTTGATTGTATATTCATTTTATTTCCTTGTTTTATTTTATTTTGGGTAATAGTTTAGTGTCAAAAAGTTAACTTTCTAAACATTTTTGTTTTTCTAAACCGGGTGCCTTTGAGTAATTTTCTCCCCCATAATTCCTCTGAAAATGTTATGGTTGTGTTTTTGAAAAAAATTTATGGCAATAATTTGATATTAAAAACCGATTTTCTGAGAATTAATTTTTCAAACCTACTTACTTAAGTGATTTTTTTATGTCATGATAATACCCCCCATAGTTAAGGCGTGTTTTTTTTGGGGACTTAATATCAAAAAAACTGCTACCTTTTTGCGATAATTTTTGCTTCTATTTGGGTTGCCAAACAAAGCCGACACTAAAATTAGAAAAGGGTTGAAAAAGATATGGATTAAGGGTTGACACGTATGGAGAATCATAATTAACAGGCACTTTGACTGCATTTGCATGTCCATCCAGACGCAGGGTATTTACAGCATTACTATGTCGTGCGTCAAGTTGACCGATAATAGAACTAGGGCCCTGAAATGCTTTGGCCAAGACATAATAACCGTATTCTGGAATAGCAGTATAGTAAACGTCTGTCATTACAAGAGTTTCGGATGGTTTTTTTGCCTGATTGATTTTAAATCCAGACAAAAGTGTATTTACTCCATAATGAACAAAGAAAAATGAACTACTAGTAGGATTTGTTATTGCCAGCGGTTCAAGTTGTCTGAGCCAAGTAGCATTAGTATTTCTTGAATATTTAGAGGGGCACAAAAACATCTTAAGCCTAATTTTTTGAGCTTTTATCAGCGTAGCCATCCAAACACCGTTGCTCCCGTCATAATATTTGTACATGTATCCACCACTTTCATCAGCATAATTAATTGAGGCTAGGCCAAGTTGCTTCAAATTATTTAAGCATGAAATAGACTTTGCTTTTTCACGCGCTTTATTGGTTCTTCTGCATTTGATGTA
>DLIO01000066.1 GCA_002483765.1 Lentisphaeria bacterium UBA7640
GACAAATGCCCTAATCGTAAATCCCCGAGGAAAGATTCGCTGATAATAATTTCCGGTTTGCCTAATATAACGCCTTTAGCTGGAGTATTAAAATCTAGTGAAGCAGAATCAATTTGATTATACCCGTTATCCTCATTTTCTTCAAGCGGATACTCGTCAATGATTTTCAATGCTTTATCTAGTACTAAATCAGGTTTTAATAACGATTGTTTTACTGCTCTTTTTAATTTATTTAACTTTTTAGGTAAATTTTGGAATCTACCCAGCGCAATCGCCTCTATCGCCAGTTTTATTTTCACAATTATGTCATCACCCAGATGAGGTATCGAGGTCAATGATGCTAGGAAATTAACCACGCCTTGATCAATTGAGGTCATTCTGTGCTTCGCACTTTGTTTACTTTTTTCTGCCGCATCCGCCAGTTGTACTTTATGAAAATCATTGATTGCAAGATTAACCTGATGATGATGTTGAGCATGAAGTTCTATCGCAGGCTCCACGGCATCAGCTTTGAATACAGCTACTGCTTCAATAAATGACAATTCCTTTACTGACTCATCTTCGACAACTTGGTAAAAGATATCCCGTTTGTGATCTCTTAAAAATGTTACTGTCGACAAATGATGATTTTCATCTTTTCTGCCAACTCGGCTCCGTTTCGATAATTTCTTTATCCGCCTGAAATCATCTGGATTGTCGGTTTTAAATTTTCGTAACTCCATTAGGAGAGTTAAACGCTCATCTTTCTCTTCTTTGATGGTTTCATCAAATAGAGCAAACGATTGAAACTCCTCTTCCGTAGAATATATCTGAGAATCTTCGCCAAAGGCAGAATGGAACGCCTGAAGCTTCTGGATAGCTTTCTTTTTCAACTCAATATCAGTATCAACTTTTGCTGTAGGATAGCAGTTGTAAACATAGATAAACTCAGCGATAGAACCAATACGATTAACGCGCCCAACACGTTGCATTAACTTTGTCGAGTTCCAAGGCGTATCATAATTCACAATAACATTGGAGCGATGCAGGTTAACTCCCTCACTTAAAACCTCGGTGGAGATAATAATATTATAATCATCCTTATATTGTTCGCGAGGAATATTCGCATCAAAGTTTTCCGTGATTATAGTTTCCATATCTCTTCGATTATTAGCATCTATCGCCAACATCTTGTTATATCCCCTAATTTTCAACTGCTCATATAAGTAATCTGTTGTCTCTTTCGATTCTGAGAAAACGACTAACTTTCCAGTTTGATTAATTTTAGGATTCAATAATTCGAACTCTAGTTTAGCGCAAAAAATCTCTAATTTAGGATCTTCGTCAACTTGCTTCCAGCGATCATTTAACTCTTTCAGTAAATTATAATCATTCTGTAACCCGTCAAAAAATCCGGTGGCAAAATCATTCTTCCCACAAATTTCAATAGTAGGATCCGTCTCCATTGCAGTCGTGACCATATTAAGCAATTCATCATCACGTTCATCGACAATATATTCAGTGACTGGTAAGTTTGGAGCAATATAAATCTTATTACTGTTGAACATTGTAATCATAACATTAGTCGCAATTAAAAAGCGGTTAAGCGAAGCCTTAAACGCAAAAAAACTACTATCTAGACGCTTGATTAATAAGGTTTTCATAATGCGCGAGAGTTGTTTGGAGATAAGTTCTGCTGTCTGATATTTAGCTTTTTTATCTCCTACCAAGAAGGCAATTGCCCGATAACGATTATAGGTCAATTTTTCCTTTAATATCTCTATGGTATCATCGTATAAACTTTCAAGTGTAGGCTCCAGTTGATAATAAATTGGAGTCTGGATTTTCGCTTCTGGGAAAACAATGTTTTGGGCTTTCAAATCTTCGGCATATTGACTGTTTTCCATTAAATCACGTCGAGTGCGCCTGATTGTTAACGGAGCAATTATAAAGTTGCGGATATCTTCATAAATTTTAGCCGTTTTTTCCTTTACAATTTTAATATTTTTCTCTTTCGATACAGCTTTATAGTCCCTTATCTGCTTGGCAAAAAAGCTCTGTAGATTAACAGTATTCAACGTTGAATCTCTGGCATCTTGAAATAAGTAAATCAGATTACGAATATCACTCGGTCGATTGTTTAATGGAGTTGCAGAAACCAGAATTACCGTTTTTTTTGCTTTAGTGCCATCACTTAAAATCTGCGTTGTTGGCGTTTTGCATAATTGTTGCAATGCATCGTAAGCATCAGAAGTATCATTCCTAAACTTATGTGCTTCGTCGATAATTATCAAATCATAGTTTTCAGGATGGGTTACTTTATGCAGGCTACCATTATGAATAATTTTAATATGTTTGTCATTCAAGCCGAATTTATGGCAGGTGTCTTCCCAGCTTTTATACAACGCAGGCGGAACAACAATTAAAATCCTAGAAAGATGTGAAGGATAACCATTGGAATAAAAGAATTTCTTGGCAATTAAAATTGCAATAACTGTTTTGCCTAGACCAACAACATCGGCTAGAATAAGACCATTGTGTCGCTTTAACAATTCGAACCCTTGACTGACCGCATCTATCTGGTATGAAAGCCTTTTAAATCCAGATGGCAAATCATCAATAGAGTCGGGATCAAATTCAACACTTTTCCCAAAATATTCTATAAGCATTTTGTAATAAAGATCAAATGGGGTAACGACATTAAAGTATCCTTCATCTTTTATTCTCGAAATTTTTTCGGGCAAAATTGTAATGGATTCAGTCCACAGGGCCTCAAACTCATTTGAAGCAAAAAGTACATCGTCAAATTGATTTAATAAAACATTAAATTCATAGTTAGCTTTAGCCTTACTCCCCAGTCCTTCTCCTGTTAAATTTGAAGAACCAGTAATTACTGAACCGGGATTATGTTCGCTCCAACCTTCAGGTTTTAAAATATAAAACTTCGCATGTAGCTTTTTAGTTGGATGAGCCTTTATAATGATTTTTTCGGTAGCAATATCCTTAATAAGTTGAAGGATGCCATTTTCAACCTCTTTGGTATAATCAGAAGTTTGGATATCTAACTTCATTCTCTCTAAAAAAAAATCAATCGTCTTCTCTTCATTTTTTGTATAAAGTAACCCTTTCGTTTGAGCTTCATTAATAAATTTATCAATATCAATCCCAACAATAATCCTGATTTTAGGGATTTTTTCTAATAAGGGGCGAATAGCGAAATATCCTGAAGCCCTAAAATAACCAACCAATACATCAAAAGAATCATAGTTAAAAGGAACATCAAAAGCACCTTTAAACTTTTCAATCAAACTATTTCCTTCACGATTTGTGAAAAATTTAGAAGAATATGATTTACCGCTTTCAGAAATAAGGGCATCTGTCCGACG
>DLIO01000147.1 GCA_002483765.1 Lentisphaeria bacterium UBA7640
CCATCTCTCATGCTCATTCACACGCGCGCATTATGCGCGCGCGAATTTAAGACAACACTTATGGAGTATAAATATTTTATCTACGTTTGGATTTTATAAAGGGCAGGTAATATATCTTGGAAATTCGTTGAAGCGTGTGAGCTTGAATGTTCCCGTTATTTCACTAATTATTTTAGCTCATTGGAACGGCGTCTGAAACCGTCATACGACCAGGGAAATGATTGCGTAGCAGTTCGATGTCGGAATCATCCATCCGCCAAGTTACAGCGGCGATATTTTCGGCAATGTGTTTAGGACTGCGCATCGTTGACATGGTAACGGTATTCGGTTGCGAAACCACCCAATTCAGCGCAATTTGCGCTGGCGTCTTGTGATATTTTGCAGCCAATGGCTTTAAGATTTCCGCATCAATAATGGTAGCTTTCTGCAGTGGGCGCCAAGCGGTTATCATAACATCATTTTTCAGGGCATATTCGATCAACCCTTCTGCCTCGGGTGCACGGCAAACCAAATTGAAATGCACCTGATTTACGACAATTTTATTAGCAGAAAGCTCTTGAGCTTTAATTAATCGCGGTACTGCAAAATTACTGACGCCGATATTTTTAACCACCTTTTCATCGACAAGTTTATCGAGTGCGCGAAAAGTTTCGCTCATCGGTATCTCATCATTAGAATTGTGAATTAGATAAAGATCGAGGTAATTTGTTTTTATTCTTTTCAAGCTACCTTCCACGGCGCGAAGTACGCCGTCGTAGCTCAAGTTTGTAGGCCAAACTTTAGAAGTAATGAAGAGTTCTTCGCGCGACCAACCAGCAATAGCGCGGCCAGTGATTTCTTCGCTAAAACCTTCAGCATAGATTTCTGCAGTGTCGATATGGCGCAAGCCAAGTTCCAGTCCACGGCGTAAAGCGTTGACTGAAGAATCGCCGTTATCTGCTGGATCGCGATCAGTATCACCGCCCATCATCCAGGTTCCCATTCCGAAAACTGGCATTGAAAAACCGCATTTTAAAGTTTTTTCTGGTATCTTATTCATAATTTTACTATATAACCTTTTTTGATTATCGCAAATCTTTCCACGGGTTTAAATTATTTGACAACTTTATTCTTAGAAGTATATTGTGATCCGTTTTCCCAAAGCATCCAAAACAACCGGAAAAAACCGGAAAAAATTGAAGGAGTATCGCGATGAAAAAAGTTATAATGTCTGCCGCTCTGAGTTTTATGGTCATTGGTTCTGTATTTGCTGAAAATGCCAAACAGTCCAGTGGGGAAAAGAATTACAAAAATTCAACCAAAAAGTATAATGAATTTATCAAGGCTAATGGCACTGATCAATTGAAACAAGCACAAGCTGACCGAATTGCTGCCGGCAAAGAGTATGATTTAGCTAGAATAGAAGTTATGAAATCTGATCTGGGAAATGCCGCTGTTGCTGAGGCTTATGAAAAATCTTTCGAAGAGATGAAGTCAGGTAAGAAAGATAAGGCTCAATATGAAGCAGTAAAGAAAAGCCGGGGCGATTTTGAAGATGCATGGAGGAATAATTACAAAAAATACGGACAGGACCCGCGGCTCAAGGCAGCTAAAGATAAAAAGGATGGAGCACAAAAAGCTATCGAGAGTGCGGAATCTGATATTCGCAAAAATAATCCAGATGCGGCAAAACTTTGGGATTCGAGCATCGATGCGAAGAAGGATCTAAAGAAAGCTGAAAAGATAGCAAAAAACAAGGAGCAAAAAGCAAAAAAACATAAAAAGCCAGCTAGCTCCAAAAAATCAGATAGTTCCAAGAAGCAAGAGAATTCAAAGAAACAGGATAGTTCCAAGAAGTTGGATAAAAAACAAAAACCTGTCGAAGTTTCAAAATAGTAATAATTCGCGCGCAAATTAAACGCGTAAGTCACACTATAAAGATTTCTAATCTTGAATCAAATGTGGACGCCATAGCGTCCACATTTGGTTTTACTGAGCATAATTCCAGTTCCAAACTTTCAGAAAATGATATTTCACTACTCGATGCACTGTCCCGCTACAGCACCCCAATCCCCCGCTGCGAGCATTCTCTTCCCTGTCAGATTTGCGAAATGGCACATAAAACTTACTCATTTCTCCGATTAGTATTTTGACGGAATGCCCGAGGCGTTATTCCGACTATTTTGTCAAATTGTCGGGTAAAATAATTACTGTCATTAAAACCAACTTTATAAGCGATTTCCGATATGGTCATCTCTGATTGTTGTAAAAGCTTACACGCTTCACTAATTCTGACTTGAATGAGGAAGTTTATTGGCGCCACTCCGACCGCCTGATGAAATTTTCGCATGAAAACACTGCGCGACATCCCTGATTTTTTTATCATCTCGTCAAGCTTTATTTCCTTTCTGAAATTCAAGTTTATATAGCTTATGGCTTGTCCTATTTTGAAGGATGGCTCGTTTAATTGGCTTAAGTTGTCCGTATATAAGCGCGAAAGATTGCCAAGCAACACCATAAAATGCCCCATTAGGCAACAGCGATAACCAGGAATCATTTTGCTATTTTCTTCTTGCATTTCAGAGAGTATTCGTTTTGTTTTTTCGAATTCATGTTCATTCAAATGGAATTTCGGATAAAACCGATTTTGGTTATAATAGTCATTTTTCACCGTAAATAGGGCATTGAATCCGGGGAGCTTATATAAATCGATCAAAGGCATGGGGAGTTTCTCGGGGTCAAAGAGTAGATTCATTAACTCTAAATTGTTAACTTCGGCATAGCGATGATAGCCACTTTTAGGAATTACGAGTACATCACCACTGCGGATATCGGTTTTTGAAAATTCTGTTTCATGAACTCCTGAACCTGCCAGAATTATAACCATTTCCATAAACTGGTGCACGTGCATAGTAGTGACTTCTTGCATTTCATAACTTACCCGTATGGGGAACTCCTGATCATTACTAAATATTACATTATATTGTTTAGTCTGCATTCTTGACCTCTCAAAAAGATTATAAAGCTCAATATTTAACATAATTATAGCTGGAATTATAAATTAAACAACTATTTTCATGAAAAATAAGTTTTCAGGACTATAATGCTATTATTTGAGATTTTCATTAAGGTTTATAATTGACAATTGAAGTATAATGACAATAGTGACATTTGTAAATCTATTTTAAACACAAAAGCTATGATAGAAGAAGGAGGTTAAAACCATAGCACAAAATTATCGGCTTGAAGGGTTTTCAGGAAAAGCAATTTCAAACTATAAATTAGGAAATAAGCAAATGAAATGTTTTAAATTTCAGACAGTATCCCAAAGGGAAAAAGTTCTAGTAAACAGTTTTTATAAGGAGAAAAAAATGACACAAAGTAAAAGATGTAAACCGTTGATGGCGAGCCAGTTCACTTTAATAGAATTGTTGGTTGTAATCGCCATTATTGCAATTTTGGCCGGGATGTTATTACCCGTGCTCAGCAAAGCAAGGGAAAGTGCTCGTTCAACAAATTGTGTAAACAATCTGAAACAAATTGGGACAGCCGCGTATATGTATGGTGATGACTACGACGGGTGGTTTACGCATTGCCAAGGACGTTTTGAAGATTATAATATGAGTGCCTTTGCATTACTTTCAGAATATCTCGGCGGCCCCAAGTTTACCGAAATAAAAAAGGAGAAAGACTCGGGGAAATCAGACGAAGAACTTGATCAAATGGTACCAAAGACGCTTTATTGCGGAGAAACGGGTGGTGGAGTCAAATTGTGGTATGCTTTCAGTTATAATAAAATACCACCTTACGCTATTCCGTTTTACAAACTAGCAAGTATTGAAAGTCTATGGACTAAAACCGTAGGCAAGCCCACTAATACTGTTTTAGCTGCAGATGCTTGGAGTACTACTCAAGTGGTGGACAGAACTTCATTGACTAATTCCGCTTACGCCGGATATGGCTTGCCACACTTTCGTCATAATAATCGGGCTAATTTTGTCCTAGTAGATGGTCATGTTATTTCTAAAACTCCAAATGAAATCATTAGGCCATTGGTATACAGTCCTGGTGCCGAGTATGCTGTTTTTGCTTCTACGATTATGCCATTGTCAGCATTTTATCTAGCAAACGAGTTGACTACTCCGGTCAGTAGATAAATTAAGTCAACACCAGTGGAGGATATTGGTCAGCATGAAAAAGGTTTGTGTTATGATTTCTCTGTTTTTTTCGCCGGAGCAGCATAAAAGCAATGAATATATCTAAAAAACACAAAGCATAATTCTAGGTTTTTTTATGCTATAGGAAATCATTTAGGCATGCTGATTCTTAAATCAACATTTTTAACGCTAAACATTATTATTGTGAATATTGGATATAAATCATGATAATTTTCATGAGAAAAAAATTACAAAAGGAAAAGTATTATGATAAAAAAAACAGTCTTTATTTTAATAGTTGCGTTTGTGCTAAGCACAAACGCAACTGAGAAATTCACCTTGAAAATAAGCAAAGAATATTTTCCGAATATTCTCGAGAATCATGGTTTTGAAAACTTTGATAAAAAGTGTAACCCTTTAAATTGGCATTTTGATAATTGCTCCGCATCACCAGCTCTAATACCGAGCATTAGTAGTAAGGGGGCAATTGATAAGTATGCCGCATTAGTAACAACCGAGGGCAATTTATTTGGATATTGGCTACAGGAAGTAGATGTTGTTGAAAGTCAAACTTACTACGCGTCGGTTGAATTCAAGGTTTTCGAAACAACGGGCTTGCTTTGGATAGAAACGAGTCAATATCATGACGGTAAATCAGCATTGGACCACCCTAAAAGCTCTACCGTTTTATTTTCTATTGCTAATTCTGTGCATGGTGAATCTTTGAAGGAAGTCTTAAAAGACTTTATCGATCCGGTTTACCTCCAAGGTGTAAGTTCTGATAAATGGAACACGTATTCTGTCGAATTTACGGTACCCAAAGGACACGGCATAAATAAATATGGATTCCGTGCTGGTGCGTATGGAGGTAGCGCCGGATGGGTTATGATTGATAATGCTTATTTTGGTTTAGCAAAATATAAACTAAAATTAACTCTTACAGGCAACGGCCTGAAAAATATTCGAATAGTAGACATAGGAAACAAAGAGGTTTTCGCACAGAATTTAGTTGGAGAAAATGATGAAGTTGAAGTTGAATTTGAAGTCGAATTGCCATCTCGGCAGGAATCTTATTTTATTGAAATTGAAGAAATAAACGGAAAAAATCATAGGAGAAATATCTAATGAGTGCGCCAAGCAAAGCTG
>DLIO01000101.1 GCA_002483765.1 Lentisphaeria bacterium UBA7640
TGCACCGTGTCGGGGCATATCTTCCCATAATTTGCCATCCTTCTGGCATGACTTTCTAAGCTTTTATTAATTAAAGAATCTGCAACTATCTTTCTTATTTTGTCAAGTGGTATCATGTTCAAAGCTCCTTCATCGATTAATTTTTGTAATCTATCATTTGCTAATAAACATTTGCTTGTAGCTTTTTTCAAATTCGAAGTCTTGAGAGATAGCATAACTTCGCTATCTTGAAGCCTTCTACGAAAGTAATAAGTTTCCTTTCTAAGCACTAAATGTTTTACTTCAACGTCCATTTTTCTTGCTCCTGTGTGGTACACTTTGTGTAACAGCAAAGAAAAAAAGTAAAAAAAAGCATTTTTTGATATTGTTGATAATCAAGGAGTTATAAAAGAAATGGCGGAGAGAGTGGGATTCGAACCCACGGAGGCTTGCGCCTCGGCGGTTTTCAAGACCGCTGCCTTCAACCACTCGACCATCTCTCCGGTTTGGTGATGAGCTACTTAAAATGCCTTATAAATAACTTTTTTCAAGCTCAAGTTGAAGTTTTTCCTGAAATTATTTGGAGAGAGTTGAGGAGTTGAAAATGAGTTTTCAACACGGAGACACAGAGACACGGAGAAAGAAGTGTACTAGGGAAAGGGGGAAAGAGTTGGGTTGTTGGGCGAATGAGTTCGTGTCCGTCCGTGTTAACTTGCCATGATATAACGTAATTTGTGGGTTTAATTAGCGCGCGCATAATGCGCGCGCAAATTCAAAGAGGCAATTACAAAGCGCATTTTTGGATTAACTGACACACCCGATGACACGGATTAGTGCTCAATTAGCCTTCTTCTTTATCTGCGGATTTCCCTTTTGGACTATTTCAGGGTTGCGATTGCGTCGACGATTTTTTTCTTTTCGGGATGATTAACGACGCCAATAAACATAAATGTATCCTTGACTGTTGCCGGGTATTTCATTGCCATGACGTAAATATATTCATCCCTCTGAACGCGGTCGATAGTTTTTCGTTGTTTAGTATCCAAGAGGTTGAACTTATACGCGCCGATTTCCTGTTTTCCAATCATCACTGCTAGGCCTTCAGTCGCCCCTACAAGAGTCGGATCAAGGGGTTGGAGTTGAGCGATTTCAATGCCATTTAATTTAAAGTGATTGATCACGTCTCCAAGATTTAGATTGCTACTGTCTAATTTACTTTGGCAGGATGGGAGAAGGGCGAGAAATAGTACAGTGGCGCTGCACAATAACATTTTCCTCAAAACTGACTTCATGTTCTGATTCCTTCGATTGCCGGTTGTTCTGGTTTATTTCTGAACTGATAATAGAGGCATAGTATAGTATCGGTTAGGACTAAAATACCATTGAGCATATAGAGCCAAAATACGAAGTCATATTTATAAACAACTTTATGCAAGCAGCCGGCGATATAACCAATAATGATCAAGCCTAGGAAAAGGTAACTTTTTCCTACAGGATTTTTAACTCGGATAGTCTTTATGATGGCAAAAGGCCAGCTAAACCCGAAACAGATCAACATCAAGGCTTCAAAAATACTAAAACTCATAATAATTTGCAACTCCTAGTTTTATAAAAATGTGAAATTTGAATATAACATATTTTAAGCCTGATTCAATACAAGCATCAGCGTTGTATTTAAGTTTATCCTGCGGTATTGTACTTTTTTTAAATTGACAACAGGACGAATAATGTACGAATGGTTTTTTGATAGTTTTTCGTGGATGCAGCTTTTGGTTTTGGCATTCAGCGCGGTTTTGATTGGGATTAATAAGACTGGTATGCCGGGTATCGGAACTTTGCCAGTAGTGATGTTGATGGCGACCTTTGAGCCTCGTTTGTCAACTGGTTTGCAGTTGATGATGTTGGGCGCAGCTGATGTGATCGCGGTGACCTATTATCGTCGTCATGCGAATTGGCGGATTGTTGGCCGATTGCTACCGTGGGCACTCGCCGGCATCGCATTGGGAGTGTTGGTATTGCGTGGTTTGGATAGCGGCATGTTGCGCCCTGTTATTGGCTGGGTTATTATTGGTATGGCCGCACTTAATTTTCTTCGTGGTCGTTATTTGAAGAGTGCGGATAACTTACCTGATCACTGGGCATTTTCTGCGTTCTTTGGTTTACTGGCCGGTTTGACGACTCAGGTCGCGAACGCAGCGGGACCAGTAATGGCCATTTATCTGTTGTCGATGCGTTTGTCGAAGAAAGAATATATGGGCAGTTGTGCTTGGTATTTTTTGATACTCAATTGGCTGAAAATTCCAATCTTTGTTTTTGAAGGACGGATTACGTTCAGTGCATTTAAAGCTGACTTAGCGATGCTTCCTTTGTTGTTGATTGGCGGCGCGTTAGGAATTTTATTTATCAATAAAATTAACCAAAAAGTTTTTGAAACCATAATTCAAGTTTTAATTGTGGCAACGGCGTTGTATCTGATTGTTTTTCCGTGAAATCTGTAAATGAATATAATTTGAAAATATGAAAAAACTTATTTTAATTCGGCATGGCGAAGTACCATTGGCTTGGCAGAGACGTTATATCGGTTCTACTAATCCGCCATTGTCGGAAGAGGGAAGGGCGGGTTGTCGCAAGTTACGCGAACAATTTTTAGCTCATAATCCAGTTAAAATATGGTGCAGCCCATTATTACGTGCAGTGCAAAGTGCAGAGGAGATCTGTCCGGAACAGGAGATCGGCTTTGATCACCGTTTGCGTGAGATTGATTTTGGCGATTGGGAAAATTTATCATATCAAGAAATATGTGAAGTTGCTACGCCAAGTCAGATTTCAACTTGGGCAGAAAATATTGATGAGATGGTTTTTCCAGGTGGATCCAGTGTACGTGAATTCAATTGTGCAGTCGATGAGTTTATGGATGAGTTGCCTGATGAATATCCGGTAGCGTTAATTACTCATGGCGGAGTATTGATGCGGATTATTTCAAAAATCAAGAATTTGCCACCGGAACGTCGTTTTGAGGCATTGCTTCCGCGTGGGGTGATGAAGGTTTTTGAACTGTGATTTTTAGTGTAAGTGAATTAAGTTTATATGAGGAATTATTATGGGAAACAACATTATTTTGGTAACTGGTGGCGCGCGTAGCGGTAAAAGCTCCTTTGCTGAAAATTTAGTTGGGATTGATTGTCAGAACAAGATCTACATCGCGACCTGTCCAGCATTTGATGAAGAGATGCGGCAACGCATTAAAATTCACCGTGAACAGCGGCGCAATAATGGTTGGGTTACCATTGAAGAACAATATGATTTGGTGCGTGCGCTGGCTGACGCTTCTGGGAATGTGTTGATTGACTGTTTAACTTTGTGGATTAATAACCTGCTTTATCAGAATAAAGATTTTAACGAAGCGATGATGGTGGAACGAACAAAAAATTTGCTTGTGGCATTAAAAAAATATCCTGGTCAAGTAGTATTGGTGATTAACGAGGTTGGACTTGGATTAGTTCCTGAAAATTCGCTTGGACGGTTATTTCGCGATTGTTCAGGACGTTGCGGCCAAATGATTGCACATGAATCGGATGAGGTTTATTGGATGGTTTGCGGACTTTCACAGAGGTTAAAATGATTATGAAATTGAATGATGCCATTACTGCAATTGAGCCAGCAGATCAGGAGTTTCGTCAAGCTGCAACTGAACATATTAGGAATTTAACTATGCCACCTTGGGCACTCGGTGAATTGTTGGATTTAGCGGTTGATTTGGCTGGAATGACGCGAAATTTAAAATTCCCGACGGCGCGTAAAAATATTATATTGATGGCTGGCGATCACGGCATTGTTTGTGAGGGGGTTTGTCCTCAACCATCGTCGGTAACTACGCAGATGCTCTATAATTTTGTTAACGGTGGCGCTGGCGTAAATGTTTTGGCGCGACAAGTTGGAGCAACGGTGACGATTGTTGATGTGGGAGTGGATGCAGATTTATCAGAACTGGTACGTGATGGCAAAATTATCGATCGGAAAATCTGTCGTGGCACTGCCAATTTTGCAGTCGGTCCAGCGATGAGCCGTGCTGAAGCTTTGCAAGCAATTGAAGCGGGGATTGAGGTTGCCACAACACTAGCTCCCAAAACCGATATCTTTGGAACGGGTGAAATGGGAATTGGCAACACCTCCCCGAGTTCTGCCATTGTGGCGGTCATGGCGCGCGCTGGAAACGATGTTCGTCCGTTTACTGGGTTGGGGGCAGGGTTGGCGCCGGAAAAGCTTCTGCACAAGGCTACAGTGATTCAGCGCGGCATTGATCTGAATTCTCCTGATCCTGATGATGCGCTCGACGTATTGGCTAAGGTGGGTGGTTTTGAAATCGGCGGTTTGGCTGGAGTTATGTTAGGGGCGGCTGCACATCGGCGTCCGATATTGGTCGATGGATTTATTTCCGGAGCGGCAGCGCTGATTGCTCGTGCATTGGCGCCGAGCGTCAGCGACTATCTGATTGCCGCGCATGTCGGCGCTGAATCTGGTCATGAGGCGGTGATAAAGATGCTCAATAAAAAACCATTGTTAAATTTAGGTTTGCGTTTAGGTGAGGGGACTGGTGCAGCATTGGCAATGCATCTGGTAGATGCGGCGGCGTTGATTGTGAATGAGATGGCAACCTTCGAGAGTGCTGGAGTAAAAGTATGTTAAGAGGATTTTTTGCAGCTTTGACTTTTTTGAGCGTGATCCCTGCTTGGCGTTTTATTCCATCGGAACGCGATATTACACGTGCTGTAAATTTTTTCCCATTGGCTGGGGCATTGTTTGGTGCGCTGTTTTTCGGGGTAGCAGTTGTGACATTGCGTTTTTTACCAACCATGGCGGCAATCGCTTTTTTAGTGGTTTTAAGTGAACTGTTTACCAAAGCTCTTCATCTGGACGGATTGGCTGATACTGCGGATGCGTTTATGAGTGGACGTGATCGGCCGCGCAAACTAGAAATTATGCGGGATAGTGGCATTGGAACGATGGGCGTTTTTGCGATTGTTGCGGTGCTTGGAATGAAGTTTTCAGGGTTGGCGTCATTGCCGCTGGAACGGATAAGCGCGGCGCTGGCGTTGATGTTTCTGAATGGGCGCATGGCGATGATGTTTCATATTGCGTCAAGTCGTTACGCGCGCCCATCTGGACTAGGAAAACTATTTTTCGGTTCAGTATCACTATTCAGTATGATTTTTGCAATAGTGCTGATGTTCGGTTGCGGTTGGATGTTGTTGGGTTTGCATGGCGTTTTAGCGGCTGCTGGTAGTTTGTTCTTCGCGGTTATTTGGAGCCGTGTTTGTGCCTGGATAATTGGCGGCGCCACAGGAGATACTATCGGTTGTTGTTGTCAATTAACCGAATTGCTCACTTTGTACGTTTTCTTGTTATGATTTTCTTCCTATCCGAATCTTCAAATTGATTTTTCAACGCTTTTTAAATCCTATTGCGGTTTCTTTGAGATTATTGAACGGCAATCATTGCTTTATTATCAATCAAAGCTAATTTAAATACATAAATTAACAATAAAAATAGGATTTTAATGGATATAAAAATATGGAGAAATGCTTGTCAAAATCTAGAAACTGAGGTGAGTAAAATTGAGGACGACTATTCTTTGTCTCGTCCGATCGCTCTGTTTTTAGCTGCGCGCAATATATCAGGCAAGGGGATTGACGAATTTCTCAATCCTAAGTTATCAAATCTGTCCGACCCTTACCGATTTACTGGAATTGAACGAGCAGTCGCTAGATTATGGGAAGCGATTCAAAAGCGTGAAGCGATTTTGATTCACGGAGACTATGACACTGACGGCATTACTGCGACTGCGCTGTTGTCTTGGGTTTTGAAGAAAAACGGCGCTGATGTCTATTCATTTATTCCACATCGTTTTGATGACGGTTATGGATTTACGCCTGATTCTCTGCACAAAGCCATTGACACGCTTGAAAAAGATTTCAAGGTTTTGGTCACGGTTGACTGTGGGACTACGAGCAATGACGCGGTAGCGGAAGCGACTCGATTGGGAATTGACACCATTGTGACCGATCATCATGATCCCTCAAGTGAATTACCACAAGCATTGGCGTTGATTAACCCCAAACTTGACCCCAAACTCAAAGATCTTGGGATGTTATCGGGAGCTGGAATTGCCTTCAAATTATCGCATGCGTTCGTAAAGTATGGGCGTGAAAATAATTTAGGAGGATTTTCCGTCAAGTTGGATGAGATCTTGGATTATGTCGCGCTGGGGACTGTGGCGGATATTGTTCCACTATTGGGTGAAAATCGGATATTGGTGCGGCATGGCATGGAGATTTTGCGCAAACAACTTCGGCCAGGGACTAGAGCTTTGATCGAAACCTCAAAGTTACGCAATGAATTGAACCCATCTGATATCACCTTCAAATTGGCTCCGCGCATCAACGCTGCTGGACGGGTTGGTGATGCCGGTATCGCATTAAAATTACTGGAATCGGAAAACATTGTTGATGCCTATCATTATGCTGAAATTTTGGAAAAATATAATGGTATTCGCCAAGGTAAAGAGCAAGAAATATTTAATGAGGCAAAACTCCAGATTGAAAAAAATCATGATATCGCCAATCAGTATTCTATTTTAGTTGCTGGCAAAAATTGGCATCAGGGCGTAATTGGAATTGTCGCCTCACGCCTAGCGCGGGATTATAACCGTCCTGCGATCGTCTTAACTATTCAAGATGGTCACGCTTATGGTTCCGGCAGGAGCATTGGAACACTAAATCTTCTTGAAATGTTAAATGAATCAGCTAAGCTGTTGGAACGTTTTGGCGGTCATCCAATGGCAGTAGGGCTTGGCTTGGCGGAAGAAAAAATTGCTGAATTTGCGAAGGCATTAGAGAGTAGTGTGCGCAGTCATTTGCGAGCGTCAGAGCTTGAGGAAGCTACTCTGCATGATGGCATTATTGGGGTAGAAGATCTGTCGGATGACTTTTTCGAAATGTTACCAAAATTATCGCCCTTTGGCCATAGTAATCAGAAGCCGTTATTTCGATTGAATAACATGGAAGTGGTTAAATGTATGCCTGCTGGTGAAGATCACACTCGTGGTGTTTTGCGCGGTTTAACTGGACGAAGCATTGACTTTATTGCATTCGGACGCCGCGTCGCGGAGTTCCAAACTGGTCAATTAGATATTTTGGCCACCCCGCAAATCAACGATTATTACAACGTGAAAAAACCACAACTAATGGTCACATACATTAGATTCAGCGAAGCGTAAAGGGCGGGATTTAATCCTAAAAAATCAGAAGGCTGTAGTTGGGAGTTTCGGGAACGCGGAGCTCCAACTCCAGCTTTATATTTTCATTAATCTCGGGCTAAAAATATAGTGTAAAGTAGTTCTTTAATTCGCGCGCGCATAATGCGCGCGTGAATTAGATAAACAAATTACATCATTCTTAAAAATTCTCCAACACCCCCAATTCCCCAGCTATCCTTGTGGCTTAGCGTTCGCGGCGGTCGATCACGCGGCGGGCTTTGCCTTCGCTACGTTGAATAGTTTGCGGTGCCACCAGTTTTACTCGAACTCGCAACCCGATGATATGTTCAATCGAATTGGTGATAGTCTGTTGCAGTTTTTCCATCTTGCGAACCTGGTCATTAAATAGTTCGCGGGTAATTTCAACCGCGACCTCGATTTGGTCAAGACCGTGTTCAGTAAACAAAATGATGTTGTAATGCGGTTGGACGCCTTCCACAGAAAGCAGTGCCGATTCGATTTGCGATGGAAAGACGTTGACTCCACGGATGATCAACATGTCATCTGTACGACTGGAGATACGCTCCATGCGGCGAATGGTACGACCGCATGAACAACGTTCCGTCATCAACCTGCTGAGGTCACGTGTTCGGTAACGGATCATCGGCATGCCATATTTATTGATAGTAGTAAAAACCAGTTCGCCTAGCTGTCCGTCCGGTAATGTTTCACCAGTGTCTGGATCAATAATTTCCGGATAAAAGTTGTCTTCAAAAATATGTAACCCATCGCCGTGGCCGCAGTTGATCGAAACTCCTGGCCCTGAAATTTCCGACAATCCGTAAATGTCATGAGCTGAGATTCCAGCTTCGGTTTCGATGTGTCGGCGCATTTCAGCACTCCACGGTTCCGCTCCAAAAATACCGACTCGCAGTGACATTTTTTTGAAATCGAGATCTGATTCGATAGCTTTTTCCATCAGATAGGTGAAGTAGCTTGGCGTACAGCAGATTACGGTTACACCAAAATCTTGCATCACCATCAGTTGGCGTTGAGTATTGCCAACTGAGGTTGGAACAATCGTCGCACCTAGAAACTCGCCGCCATAATGCGCGCCAAGGCCACCAGTAAATAAACCGTAACCATAAGAAACTTGCACTACGTCTTTTTTAGTAACGCCGCAGGCAGTCATGCTGCGCGCCATCGATTCCGTCCAAACGTCAAGGTCATGTTGTGTGTAAGCCACTACAATTGGTTTGCCAGTGGTGCCACTGGAGGCATGGAGGCGAACAATCTGATCCATCGGCACGGCGCAGAGATTGAAAGGGTAGGCATCACGCAGATCAAACTTGGTAGTGAAAGGTAGTTTTGAAATATCCTCAAGTTTTTTAAGGTCATGTGGTTTTAATTTCTGTTCATCCATGCGTTGACGGAAGATTTTCACATTGTCGTAACAACGCTTAACGGTATTTTGCAGACGTTTCAGCTGGAGATCGCGCAGGTATCCGACTTCCAAGTAATCTTTGGCGCTGATATCACCGTTTGCTACCGTGATTTTAGACTCTGGCATAACATTTTTCTCCATAATATTTTAAGTAAAGAACTGGCTAAAGCAGATAGTTTTTTTTGCCAGATCATAAATAGTAACTCAAGAATCTACCATAAAATAGGGATTTTTCCAGTCGATAAAACAGTTAAGGAAAGAGTTGGAGGGTTGGAAAAGAGAGTTTAACCACGAAAAAAACGAAAGGCACAAAAAAGGAAAGAAAGGGTAAATTTTTTAACCACTGAAAGCACGGAAGGCACGGAAAGGAGGGAAGAAGAATTATAAATGCTGAATGCTGAATGCTGAATGATGAATGATGAATTAGGGGAGAGGGAGTTTTTAAACCACTAATTTTCACTAATGAAACACTAATGGTGGGGAGAAGAGAGGAGAGTTTTTTAACCACCTGTCAAAGCCTTGGCGCAGGCAGGTGGTTAAAATCCATTTTTTTGCTTTTTCATTAGTGTCGATTAGTGGTGACTTTCCTTCTTTCGCTTTTCACAGACAGGAATGTCTATGTTACTCTTTTTGCTCTTTCTTTTCGCGACTCCGCGTGAGCCAATTTCCCGATTTTCAGTTCTACTTTTCCAGTTCCTTGCATTTCTTCAATAATTTATCCAGCAGTTCTGGTGTGTATTTGTATTTTTTGTGTAGTTGTTGAATGACTTGTGCCGGTTGCTGATAATCTTTGATCGTTATGCTCTCAAGTCTTCCATCTAGGAATAACACATTGACATAATCGGAGTGATTACCCGGACAATCAAATATTAAGGAGATATCTGGAGAATCCCCTTCTTTGAAGCCGCCAAGATAGTAATAACTGAAACCGTCCTTGGGACCAGATGGACACTGGAAGAGCATTTCATCAGATAGATAACCCTTGGTTTTTAGTTCATTAAGCCCGTCAAGATTGTTGGCAACAGGAAACTGATCTTTGTGATCCATAGCATACTGTTTCAGGGCAAGACCAAGTTGTTTCATGCGGGATGTGCAGATCAATTTGGGGCTTGCTGGGTGACCCGTCGATCTTGATATTGCTGTAATGATTGCAGAAGGTATAAGTAACGACATTGTAGCAAAAGTCACAATGATGGCAATGATGGTGAGGCAGTTTATCAGGTTTAATTCAAGAAATTCACCACTTTTTTCTTTGTCGTTTTTCATTTTTTCAATATCCTTCATTTTTTAGCGAAACCTAAAACTTGAATATAATGGAAAGTTTGGTGAAATACAAGATTCAGTGGCTAGGTGGAGAGTTGGAGAAGCCTTGGGGATAATTCGTACTTGCTCCCGTTTTTACTTTTTTGTTTTAACTTGAGTGTTGCCAAGAGGGGCATGTGTGTTATATTAATAGCTTTATATTTCAATAAATATGAAGCTAAAACAATTGAAGGAGAATTAAAATTATGTCAGGGAAAACTAAACAATTTAAAACTGAAGTGCAGCACCTGCTGGACTTGATGATTCACTCACTCTACTCAAATAAAGATATTTTTTTGCGTGAGCTGATCGCTAATGCTGCGGACGCTATTGATAAAGCGCGTTTTGAAGCGGTGACCAAGCCGGAGTTAGCGCTAGATTGGAAAATTCGGATTACTGCCGACAAGGAAGCTAAAACTTTAACCATTTCCGATAATGGTATTGGCATGACAGAAGCGGAAGTTATTGAAAATATCGGTACTATCGCTAAGTCTGGGACTAAAGCATTTATGAAAGCTTTGGAAGAGCGCAAAGAGGCTGGTGGCGATATCCCTGAATTAATCGGCCAGTTTGGAGTTGGATTTTACTCTTCATTCATGGTAGGTGAACAAGTCACAATCACCACTCGCAAATTGGGCAGTGATGAACCTGCAGTGCGTTGGGAATCTGATGGCAAAGCATCTTACACTATTGAAAAAGCAGAAAAAGAGAGTTCAGGAACTGATATTGTTGTTAAACTGAAAGAAGATTCTTTAGATTTCTTGGAACAGTGGAAAGTTGCTGATATTGTTAAAAAATATTCCGATTATATTGGTTACCCGATTGAATTCCCAGTGACCAAAACTAATGAAGATAAAACTACTACTGTTGAAGATAAAGTTTTAAATTCACAGAAAGCGATCTGGTTGAAAAACGCGGACGAGATTACTGATTCTGAACATAAATCATTTTTCTCACATTTGACTCACCAAATCAGTTCGCCAATGAAAAGTATTCAGTTTGCCGCTGAAGGTACGACTGAATTCCGTGCTTTGATCTATATTCCGGAGAAGTCCGAGTTTAATATTTTTATGCCGGAGTTTCAAAAGAAAGGTTTACAGCTTTATGTACGTCGGGTTTTTATTACCGATGACTGCAAAGAATTAGTGCCGGATTACCTGCGCTTTTTGAAAGGCGTCGTGGATTCTAGTGATTTACCGTTGAACGTTTCTCGCGAAATTCTCCAAGAAAATCCTTTGATTGACAAGATTCAAAAGAATGTAGTACGCAAGGTTTTGGGTGAACTCAAGAAAATGCAGGAAACTGAACCATCCAAATATCAAGAGTTCTACCGTGAATTTGGCCGGACGTTGAAAGAGGGTATTCAGACCGATTATTCCAATCAGGATAAACTCAAAGATCTGGCGATGTATGAATCCATGAATACAGCTCCTGAAATTCTGATTTCGCTTAAAGAATATGTTGCCGCTATGCCTCCTGAGCAAAAAGAGATCTACTATCTGACTGGCGATAGCCGCAAAGTTGTGGAACATTCACCCGCGTTGGAGTTTTTCCGCAGCAAAGGCTGGGACGTTTTGTTTATGACTGATCCGATTGACGAGTGGATCATGCAGAGTGTGACCGATTTCGACGGCAAAAAATTTAAATCTGTTGCTAAAGGTGAAATTGAACTCGATCAGAACGAAAAAGAAGCGACTGATAAAAAGATGAAAGAGGCAGCTAAAGACCATGAAAAACTTTTAGAATTCATGAAAAAAGAACTAGAAGACACTATCAGTGAAGTGCGTTTTTCACCACGTTTAACCGAAAGCGCATGCTGTTTAGTTAGTGACGAACACGCTATGAGCGCGCACATGGAGCGTTTCTACAAATCAATGAACCAAGATATGCCACCTTCAAAGCGCATTCTAGAACTAAATCCGAATCATCCGTTGATTGCTGGGTTGCAAGGATTATACGACGAAGACAGCGCCAATCCTAAACTCAAGGATTATGCATTTTTGTTGCGTGATCAAGCATTGCTGGCAGAAGGGAGTCCGATTCAGGATCCATTAAGTTTTGCTAAAAAGGTCTCCGAGTTGATGGTTGCTGGAGTGAGCAAATAGTTTTAGCATTTGTAACAATGTCTTTAAACATCGCGCGCGCATAATGCGCGCGCTATGTTATATACTCAAGTTACAACTAATAGTTGTAGTGTTTATTTTTTTAAATGGTTTTTAAAGCAGACCTTCAAAGAAGCGGTATTGCTCAGTTTTTTTAGCTCTTTTGTGATCAATTGATTTGAGGGTTTATGTTACGTTTTTTTCGTTTATTGCTACGTCCACTCGAATTTGGCGGACGTGGCGGCTATTTTGAAATCAGCAGGTTAGCTTGGCCGCTAATCATTATGGGCGCCAGCAATACTATTATGCAGTTTGTTGACCGCAAATTTTTATCGTCACTATCGACAACGGCAGTGGCCGCTGCACTGCCTGCTGGAATTCTCTATTTTACATTGTTCTGCATTTTCTTCTTCACTGCTGGGTTTACCTCTGCGATTGTGGCGCAATACCATGGCGCAAAAGATAAAGAATCGGTATTGTCAACCGTCTGGTCTGGCGCCTATTTTTCTGTCGCGGCTGCATTAATTATTGTTTTTGCGCTGCCATCACTCGGGGAATGGCTGATCAAATTGGGCGGGCATTCTCCAGAATTAATTACATTTGAGCTGGAATATTATCATGCATTGATTCCCAGCGGTGCATTTGGATGCGCGTCGGTGCCGTTTTTCTCTTTCTTCTCTGGACGTGGTAAAACTCTTCCGGTGGCGATCATCAATATTCTTGGCTGTTTATTGAATATTCCTCTGGATTATGCTTTTATTTTTGGTTGGGGTTCATTGCCGGCGTTGGGCATTATGGGGGCAGGATTAGCGACTTCGATTTGTGCCATGTTCACAATGATCACCGTGATTGTTTATTTTCTGCTCCATGACCAGCGCGATTATCCTACGCGTTCACAACGCAAACCAGTGTGGTCGTGTGTAGTCAGGTTGGTTCGTTACGGGGTCCCGTCTGGGGTGCAAATTGCGTTTGATGTCGGAGCTTTCACATTAGTAACATTCGCTGTTGGTCATCTCGGTAGTTTGGCGTTGGCTGCCCATGTGATTACGTTATCGATTAATAATATGTTTTTTATTCCGCTACTTGGTTTATCAGAAGCAACGGCAATTTTGTCAGGTCAGTATATTGGTCGTGCCAAACACGGGATTGCACGGCGGGTGGCGCATCGCTCGTGGCGTATCGCTGCTTTGTATATGACTTTGGGCGGGATTGTTTACTTGGTATTTCCAGTAATGCTGGCGGAAATGTTTGGCCCAGAACAAAACCGCGAAGAATTTCAATCGGTTATTATTACCGTGCGCTGGTTGTTGGCGGTGGCATTTTTATTTAATTTCTGTGACACGCTGAAATTTATTTATACTGCAGCACTACGTGGTGCTGGTGACACTCGGGTAGTGTTGATTATCTGCATGTGTTGCTCATATGGGTTGATGGTACCGGGAACATTTTTACTCATTTGGTGGTTCAAAACCTCAGTAATTATGATTTGGCTATGGCTCGCTTTCGTAGCCTTAATCGAAGGTAGTTTTTTACTATTGCGTTTCCGCGCCGGAAAATGGCGTTTTATTCGCATGATAAAACCACCCACCAGGATCGCCAAACTAGACGAACGCCGTTAAGCAGCCGCATGCAACTCTCAAAAATAACCTTTACATCTTCGCGTGAATGTTATATAAACAAGGTCTCTAATTCACGCGCGCATAATGCGCGCGCGAATTAGAGATTCAAATTACAAACTTTTATCGAACCCAAGGTGATGGCTTGCGTCGATAGCATAGGGCTTCTCTGGCTTCGGCTCTGGCTTTGGCTTCGGTTGGCTTCGGGGTCTGTCCCTTTAAAATCTTTTAAAATTAAATTATTACTGCTTAATAATCGCATAAACGCTCTTATTTGCTGTCTTATTTCAATAAAGTGAGGCGCGGTATATTAAAATAAGCAATTTGACCTCTATTTGTCAGTTTTATCAAATGCTCCCTTCATTCCCTGCAAATAACAACTTTCTTCTTTGTCAATAATAACATGTCGTTTTAATTGTTGACTTTTCACTAACTGTTCCAACCACTCTCTATCACCAACAGCAATGGAGTTGCTCCAATATGGTTCTCTCTTATTTTCGACTGTAAGTTTTTCTGCTAATGTCCGTTCGTGCCAACTCCGAAAAGTTTCTTCATCTTTCACTGCCAGACAATTTAATAAGCGTGGCATATTAATAATGCGACAGCGTTGACGCTTTCCTTTTAGTTCTCTATATGCGCTATGCATCCACTCTGCTGGATGACCTACTGCACCGGCACGTACCATATTAAGATCAATATAGAGCATACAGCGAGCCAGGTGTTCTCCACTCTGGATTCTTGTGCTATGAAAACGGTCAGACCAGAATGCGCCTGATGTCTCTCTTTGAATGTTATGCCACTGCCCCATTTGTCCATGAAGATAGCGCAACGCATCCGAAATTTCTGTCCCTTCTTTTGCCGCAACTAAAAG
>DLIO01000100.1 GCA_002483765.1 Lentisphaeria bacterium UBA7640
GGAAATACGCCCGTAACGTAAGTCTATCACGAATACTGGTGGCTACTGGTTTTGCTCGTATTGCCCATGGTTGGGATTTTCCTCTCTTTCTTAGTGCAACGCTATTTCGGTGGAATTCGTTATTCTAAGAGCTTAAGTTTTTTAATCCTGTCATTGAACCGTAAACGCATCAACATTCCAGTTAGTGAGACTTGGACGCATGCACTGTCAAGTGCGCTTTCAGTTGGTTTGGGCGGTTCTGCTGGATTGGAGGCGCCAAGTGTTTTGGCTGGCTCAGCCATTGGTACCAGTGTCGGTTCATTCTTTCGCATAGGCAAACATCACCGCAGCCTTTTAATTGGGTGTGGTGCTGCCGCCGCCATTTCAGCAATTTTTGATAGTCCTATTGCTGGAGTTTTATTTGCCGCTGAAGTTTTATTGCCTGAATTTGCCGTTTCAGCTTTGGTTCCGATGATGATGTCTTCGGCAATAGCGGCGGTAGTATCGCGGTTGATTATTACTGATGAACGTTTTTTCCTAGGCGGCAGTACGCTGTGGCAAACCAACGCTATTCCATATTATTTTGTTTGCGCGGCGGTTTGTGCATTAGTCGGAGTGTATGTCATTCGTTCAGCATATTTCCTCGCTGATTATTTGAAAAAAAGATTCCGTAGCCCATGGCGCCGGTTATTTGTTGGTGGCACACTATTATCTTTGTTATTATTTATCTTCCCTTTCTTAAGAGGTCAGGGTTATATTTACGTCAGTAAACTGTTTGCCGGAGATTTAGATTTTTTACGGCAATCTTCGGTTTTATTATCCTGGTTACCTTCAAATGCGTTGATTTTGGTGATTATTGTGGCGGCAGCTATTTTCGTCAAAGTGATCGTATCGGTTTTGACGGTTGATTCAGGTGGTGATGGGGGGATTTTTGCTCCTGCGATGTTTATTGGGGCATTTACCGGCTTTGCGTTTGCGCGTTCGATCAACTTGACTGGAGTGATCGAATTGAATGAATTTAATTTCATCGTAGTCGGTATGTGTGGAGTATTTACTGCGGTAATGCGAGCGCCGTTGACTGGCATCTTTCTAATTGCAGAGGTTACCGGTGGCTATATTTTGTTAGTTCCATTGATGATTGTTTCGTCGGTGTCCCATTTTACCGCAAATCTTTTTGAACCTCATTCGATCTACCGCAAAGCTTTAGCTGAAAAAAACTTACTTGGCAAGGATCGCGAACAATCAATGCTTCGCCGTCAAGCTGTGCGACTAAATCTGGACAAAAAATACCACATCTTGCGTCCTCAAGATTCTTTTAAGCACATTACGAGAATGTTTGACCTACATCAAGATGAGGTTTTTCCGGTACTTGATGAGGAAAATAATTTTCTAGGTATGGTTTTACGGAATAAAATTATCACGGCGATGTTGAATCCTGAAGTTTGCGATTATTTGTTGGCGTTTGATTTAATGGATGAGCCAGTAGAAACTTTATCTCAGGATGATGACTTGGCCGATGCGATGAGCGCGTTTGATGCTTCATCAGTCGAACATCTCCCGGTCTGTAACAAGGGTGTTTTTATCGGGTTTTTGCATAAAGACAGGCTTTGGGCAAAATATCGTTCGCTAATCAAAGAGTCTAACAACTTCTGAGCTGAAGAACTGTTTTTAGGATTCGTAAATCGTCCAATTACAGTTATATTAAAGCACTTATTTCAAGTTATTTAACAGACAATATAATCAGGAGATTGATGTGAGCGCAAATAATATAGCTTCCCCGGAATTAATGGAAAAATTGGTATCACTGTGCAAACGCCGTGGTCTTATATTTCAGAGTTCGGAAATATATGGTGGTTTTAACGGTTTTTGGGATTACGGTCCGTATGGGGTGCGCATGAAACGCGCTTTAGAAAACCTATGGTGGAAGAATATGGTTGACTGCCGTATGGATGTCGAAGGTTTGGATTCGACTATTATTTGTCATCCCAAAGTTTGGAAAGCTTCCGGTCACATTGAGCAGTTCAGTGATTTAATGTGCGATTGCAAAGATTGTAAAACTCGTCACCGGGTCGATCAAATGCCAGACCAGACTGTTTGCACAAACTGTAAGTCGACAAATCTGACAGAACAACGTGAATTCAATTTGATGATGAAAACGTATGTTGGTCCTGTATTTGATGAAGACCATATCGCTTATTTGCGCGCCGAAAGCTGCCAACCTATTTTTCTTAATTTCCAGCAAGTACGGATTGCCACTCGTCAAAAACTACCGTTTGGTATCGCACAGATTGGCAAAGCGTTCCGTAATGAAATCAATCCACGTAACTTTACATTTCGCTCGCGCGAATTTACGCAGATGGAAATGGAGTATTTTTGCTACGAAGAAACCTCAATGGAAACCTGGGAGTACTGGAAAAACGAACGCATTCGTTTTTATCGCGAAAAACTCAATTTTACTGATGATATGATGCGAATTCATGAACATGAAAAACTGGCACATTATGCCAAAGCGGCAGTAGATATCGAAGTTAAATTCCCATTCGGCTGGGGTGAACTCGAAGGTATTCATCACCGTGGCACTTGGGATATTGCTCGTCATCAGGAATTCTCTGGCGCTGATCTCGAATATGTCGATGAAAATGGTAAACGCACGATTCCGACGGTTGTAGAAACCTCAGTCGGCCTTGATCGAACCTTTCTCGCTGTGCTTTGTAACTCATATTATGAAGAGGAGGCTGCGACCCAAAAAGAGGGTAAAGAGACTGATGTGCGAGTTGTATTGCGACTTCCTGCTACAATCGCTCCAGTTCAAGTTGCGGTGTTACCGATCTCGAAGAAACTCAGCGAAAATGCTCAGAAACTTTATCAGGATTTGGCCGGCAGTTATCGTTGCGAATATGATGTAACTGGTAGTATTGGAAAACGTTACCGTCGTCAAGATGAGATTGGGACGCCGTTCTGCGTCACATTTGACTTCGACTCACTAGAGGATAATGCGGTGACCATCCGTAATCGCGACACTATGGCGCAGGTTCGGGTTAATACTACACAATTGAAAGCTTATTTTGCAGAACACCTAGAAGGATAAACGGTTCTTGGGGAAACCCATAGGAGTTTTAAATGCTTTACAGCGAATACGGAAAAACCGGTAAAAAAGTCTCTGCGGTTGGATTTGGCGGCATGAGATTTGACATGACCAAATCGAATGATGAGAATGCCGAACTGGTTTTATACGCCGCTGCTCAAGGGATAAACTATTTCGATAGTGCGCCATATTATTGTGACGATCAAAGTGAAACCATTCTCGGATTAGCGTTCAAACAGCTGAAATCTAATTCATTTTTTATCGCCACTAAATGTCCGTTATCAGAAGATACTGAACAAAAAGCATACGATATGGTGTGCCGTTCGTTGGATAAGCTTAAACAACCTAAAATTCATTTTTATCATCTCTGGAATTTGCGTAAAACTAGTCATTTTGAACAAGCCACCGCACCAGGTGGTTTGTATGATGGCTTGTTGCGAGCTCAGTCTGAGGGATTGATTGAGCATATCTGTTGTTCAACTCATCAAGATGGACCTGGGATTAGAAACACCGTCATGAGCGGCCGCTTTGAAGGCGTATTAATGGGAGTTAACCTCCTTAACTTTATGTTTCGCTGGGACGGTGTTTTAGCCTGTAATGAATTGGATCTAGGAGTCGCTTGTATGAATCCACTGGCTGGAGGAGTTATTCCGCAACACAGCGATGCGCTTGCTTTTTTAGCCGACGAAGGGGAGACGCCAACCGATGCGGCTTTGCGCTTCCTAATTGCCAATCCACGCGTTAATATTACGCTTAACGGGTTCACGACCAAAGAGCAGGTAGATCAAGCGTGTCGAGTGGCAAATAACGTAGTTCCGATGACTGATGCTAGCTTTGAACGCATTAAAAAAAATATTTCGACTAATCTGGATGAAATCTGCACTAGTTGCGGTTATTGTAAAGGGTGTCCGGCTAAAATACCGATTCCCGGCTACATGATGTTCTACAATCAGATGTTACTAGAGAATAAATCAGAACAGAAAATGATTGAACTGATTGAAGCATTCCACGGCTATATGGGAGTCGCTGATCGACAAGCTGATGCTAAAGATTGTATCGAGTGCGGTTTATGTGAAGAGCGATGTACGCAACATCTCCCCATAATCAAGCGCTTGAAAGAGCTGGCACGCTGGGAAAAAGAAGCAGAGAAAATACCTAAGAAACTGGAGGATTAAAAATGCGTGAAGGAATAATTATTGCAGTAATTGCGCTTATAGCGTTGATCTTTTTGGCGCGTCATTTTCGTAAAAAAGGCGCCAATTGTAGTAGTTGCACTCAGAACAAATGTTCGCAACGCGACGACGATAAATAAAAACTGCCAGATATTTTTAAGTTGTTGGTGTTTTATTGGCTCTGATCGAGGCAGATTTTAGCGGCGCGATTTGATGCTCCCTGAAGACCGCCACTAATCATTTGTGCGATATTTGTCATCTCCGCTTCAACTTCGGAACGGCGTTCTCCGTCTGGCAAAATACGTTCTAAAGCTGGAACTAAGTTTTCGGCGGTGACTTTATATTGAAAAAATTCTTCAAAGACTTCTTTATCCGCAATCACATTGACCATGGTAAAGAAGCCACGAAAGAGTTTAATCATGAAGCCGACTATCAACAAGGTTATTGGATTCAGTTTATAAATCACTACCAATGGCAAACCGGATAATGCACATTCTACTGTAACGGTTCCAGAGGCAGCCAGACCAGTCCCCGCACGTTGTTGCCAATATGAAGTGTCGCCGACAGTAATTTGTATTTCTGGCATTTTGGGATTGTTTTTTTTGAATTTTTCGTATGTTGCGGTGCAAAGTTTAAAAACTTTATCGCGTGGCGTCGCGAGTACGAACTTAAGCTCAGGGCGTCGTTTACTCAACTCCAGTACCGTTTTCAACATTGGTACTAGCAAACGATTGATCTCCATCGCACGGCTTCCAGGTAGCAGTAACACCGTTTTTGGATCGCGCGAAATCGAATTGTCGTGTCGTTCATGAATAATTTCTGCTAACGGATGTCCGACAAATTCGACATCAAGTTTAGTTGCGGCATAGACTTCCGGTTCAAATGGGAAAATAACCATCATCTTATCACAATATTCCGCTAATTTAGGAATTCGATGCTTGCCCCAGCTCCAAACCTGCGGACTGACATACCAGATTACTTTATGTCCACGTTTATGAAGTTGTTTTGCAAAACGTAGGTTAAATCCGGGATAATCAATCAGAACAATCGCGTCTGGACGTTCGGTATCAGCTTTTTTAAGTAGTAACATAAAAATCTTAATAATTTTATTAATGATTTTTAAAACTTCAACAATACCGACAACGCCAAGTTCACTGGAGTCGACCATGATGTCGATGCCAGCTTCTTTCATGTGCGGTCCACCCATTCCAGCAACTCGAAGTTTTTCCCCACGTGCTTCAACTTCTTTGCGCATTTCGCGATACAACATCGCCCCGTACATATCGCCGGAGGATTCGCCTGAAATTATCCAAATATTATGTTCGCGCATAGTATCAATGGTGTGAGAAGATACGTTCGGAGGCATGGTAGAGAGCGACTTCCAATTCGTTGGCTCGTTTGATCACGTCGGCATCTTTAAGTGAACCTGAGGGAGCAATAATTGCGCTGACCCCGGCAGCGGCAGCAGTTTCTACACCGTCTGCGAATGGGAAAAAACCATCGCTAGCCATGACTGAGCCACTTAATGTTCCGTTGCCTTGATATTTAGCGTTGAACTTGGCGATAGCCTGTTCAATTGCTCCAACGCGATCCTGTTCGCCAGTGCCAACAGAGAGCGTTTGGCCATCTTTAGCGATTACTACGCCGTTTGAACGAACGCTGATATTGACGTACCAAGCAAATAACAGATCATCCAACTGTTGCGCCGTCGCTTTGACCTTTGATTCGACTCGGCCGCAGGCTTTGTTTTCGCCAACCGCTGGTTTAAGATCGGCGATACTGCGTAAATTGGTGAGTAAAGGTTCAGCCAACACCAGTGAACCGTCAGCTAGAACTTTAATTGTGTTCTCCGCGGGGTCACCGATAAATTTAGGCAATTGAGCTAAATCTCCACACTGAACAATCCGAATATGGCGATTGAGTTTATAAGTTTCTTGATCATTGAATACTGCCATCGCCTCAGAGCTGACTGCGGGAGCGACTACGCATTCGCAAAATGTCGCCATAATTTGCCGTGCTGTGGGTGCGTCAACCTCAGCATTAAACGCAATAACGCTTCCGAAAGCGGCACGCGCATCACAATCGCGCGCTTTGATGTAAACTTCACATAGTGATTCATTGCTAATCGAAACCGCCGCTCCGCTTGGATTGACGTGTTTCATTACAGCACATGCTGGGCGGTCAAAAAATTTCACAATATTCAGCGCATAAGAGATATCTTCTAGATTGGTTTGTGAAAGCCCACTTTTGCCGTCTTTAAGGATTTTCATGCTGCCAATCGGAGTGGTTTTATCAACAGGTCGGTAATAAGCAGCTGGTTGATGTGGGTTGGTACCATAGCGAAGATCGTATACTTTAATGTAATCGCGACCCGCAAATGTAGTTTTCTCTGCGAATTCGCCGATATTCTTCGAAAGATAAGTGTCACGGCTTAGTTTGTTAGCCATATTTGAAATCCTTATTCAACGTGTTTATATTAATTGCTTGATTTCGCTTAAAATATACGCTTTTAGCGATTTCGCAAACACCAAAAAATAATTTACCAAGGATAACTCGTGCGAGGATTTTTTATTACTTTTGAAGGACCGGAAGGAGCTGGAAAAACCACGCAACTAAAAATGCTGACTCCTTGGCTTAAAAAACGCGGCTGTGAGTGTTTGATTACTCGGGAACCGGGGGGAACGCCACTGGCAGAAATGATCCGCGAAACAGTTAAACATCACAATACTGCAGAACCTGTTTTTGACCAAACTGAATTATTATTATTTGCCGCCAGCCGCGCGCAACATGTCAATTATCGTATTCGCCCCGCGCTTAAAGAGGGGAAATTCGTACTTTGTGATCGTTTCACTGATTCGACCTTAGCATATCAAGGTTTTGCCCGTAATGGCGATATCGAGTTCATAAAGCGTTTAAATGATTACTGTATCGGTGACTGTGTGCCGGATTTAACGATTCTAATGGATCTCGACCCTGCCAATGGCCGTCAAAGAACGGCCATCCGCAGCGAGACTATCGGCATTCACGATCGGCTTGAAGCTGAGACCATTGCATTTCACCAACAAGTACGCGCTGGCTATCTCAAATTAGCTGAACTGGAACCGCAGCGAATCGTCATAGTTTCGGCCGAACAAACTCCAGACGCTATTCACGAAGCAATTATCCGCATTTTTACTGAAAGGTTTAAGATATGAATTTTAATGATTTTGAAGAAAAAAATCCAGAGTTAATGGAATGTTTAAAAAGTGCTCGACGCGAAAAGCGTTTAGCGCATGCATACCTACTCCATGGTGACACGCCCAAAATTCGCAATGATTTTGCTATTGCGCTGGCGCAGTTGGTATCTTGTCAAACTCCAACTGCAGATGGCGCGCCGTGCGGAAATTGTCAAGTTTGCGACCAGATTAACCGCGGCGTTTATGCTGAATATTATACCGTAAGTCCCGTCGGTAAAAAGTTGCAGATTCAAGTCGGCGATCGCAGCAATCCTGCACCCAATACTATCCGATGGTTTGAAAAACAGTTCTATTATACCAGTGTGGCTGACGGTGGTCACAAAATTGGGGTTATTTTTGATGCCGACCGTATGAATGCCGAATCACAGAATGCATTTTTAAAGACACTCGAAGAACCGCCCGCTGATTCATTTTTCATTATCGCTACTGGAAATCCTTCCGCTTTGTTGCCGACCACGCGTTCACGTTGCCAATCTATTACTGTTCTTGAGAACCGTTGCGAATTCAACTTTCTTGGCGCTTCTGAGTTATTCAGCGCATTACATAACTTACAATTTGCGGCCCACAAGAATGCAGTGATGGCAGAACAGGTCGCAGGGAGCATCATTATGCTGTCAAGCCAACTTAAAAGCCAAGCTGATGCTGAAAACTCGGAAGTGTGGGCAGAACGCGTTGCTCAAGCTGAAGAGATGGATTCGCCATTTAAAAAACGTTTGGAAAAACAGGTTGAATCGGGCGCTGCTGGCGAATATATGCGAATGCGCAACTATTTTATGTCAGCATTGCATACTTGGTTTGCGCAAATTTACCAACTATCCTGTGGAGTGCCGCGCGAATATCTGGCTAATCCGGAAATTTTCGAAGGTTTGTCCATACCGTCGCAAATTCCCGAAGAAAAGGCTATTGGCGGTTTGAATGAAGCAGAAAAACTGTTGTATGATTTGCGTTTTATGGTTAGTGAAGAGTTGGCAATCCGTTCATTTTGCCTGAATGTTGCAATGAAATTCTGATCATTCGCACATTTTTTTCATCAGTTCATCAAGCCCAGTCATGACATACTGCGGACGATAAGCAAAACTTGCGACATCTTCAATCTTAGTGACTCCGCTCAATACCAATACCGTATCAACTTCAGCCTCAACGCCGGCGATGATATCAGTGTCCATGCGGTCGCCGATAATAACGGTTTCGCGGCTCAACGCATCAAGACGTTTAACTGCCCGGCGCATCATCAATGGGTTGGGTTTTCCAACAAAATACGCTTTGGTTCCGGTCGCCAGCTCGATTGGCGCAATCAAAGCGCCGGTAGCTGGAACCATGCCATGTTCAGTCGGTCCAGTCAAGTCGGGATTAGTACCAATTAGCCGCGCCCCTTTTTGATTGATTAGATGAACCGCTTTTTCAATTCGGTCGAAACCATAAGTGCGGGTTTCTCCGACTACCACGTAATCCGGATTAATGTCGTTCATGGAAATACCACGTTCATATAACGCATTGTGCAGTCCAGCTTCCCCAATAACAAAAACCGAACAGCCTGGACGTTGGCGCGATAAAAAATCAGCAGTCGCCAGCGCGCTGGTGTAAAAATGTTCTTCAGGCACGTCAATACCAAGCCGCGCGAGTTTTTCGCGCAATTCTCGTGGCGTGCGTTCACTGCTATTGGTCAAAAATAGATAGCGTTTGTTGTTGGCGTTAAGCCACTGAACGAACTCCGGCGTTCCTGGCAGAAGGCGATTTCCATGATAAATAACTCCGTCCATATCGCAGACAAAAGCATTTTTATCTTTAAGTTCAATCATATTTGTTATTGGTTCGTTTTGGCTCATTTCCAGCAATCTCCAACCTGCGCGGTTTTTAGCCATTGCTCGAGTTCCGCTGCGCGCGGTTCGCCCTCTGCGGGAGCCCAGGCAGCCATATCGTCAGCACCTGGTTTGACATAGGGACCTGGTTTAACTTCCATTCCAATGGTGCCGTGTTCCATCACAGTGAAACCGTGCCAAGTTTCTGGTACGCTTTCTAAAAAACATGGATTCGAATCTGCTTTGAGTTCTACGCGTTGAATGATTACACCGTTTTTGTCAAATTCAAAAACAATCATACGGCCACGGAGAATGCCAAACAATTCCCATTTTGGTGGATTTAGATGCCGGTGTGGTCGAATATAAGTACCCGGCTCGGGAGCAATTAATAGACGATGAATCGGATCCTCCATTGATGAATGGAAATTATAATGAACCCGTTTGCGTTCAGATAGTGCCGCTTTTGCAGTCAACTCATCAAGTAATTCTTCAGTAATGACTTTCATTTAATCCTCTCTTAATAATAAACTATAAGAGTACAACGCTTCGCGAAGGTTTTCAATAGTGATCTTGATTTCCTTTTGATAGTCTTGTGACTTTGTAATATTCCAATATTTCTATCATTTTTCATTAAATGATATTATTTCAGTATTCTTTATGGTTAAATGTTTTATATTTTTTCAAGCTCGATATTGTTTTATTTGCGAAATAATGCTATTGTAAAGTTTATAAAAATATTAAAATGGTATTTTTTTAAACTAAAAGGAAAACATAATGAATCTGGTTTCAATATTAGAGAAAGCGACAGCGTCGCCGCACGATTTAAATGATTCTGAACTGGGGTTTTTGTTGAGGCTCAACTCAAAAGGTGAACTTGACGCGCTTCAGAAAGCTGCGTATACGGTTAAAGAACGCCATATCGGACGCCGGGTCAGCATGCGTGGAGTGATTGAATTTGGCAATTATTGTAGTAAGAATTGTTATTACTGTGGCATTCGAAGCGGTAATTCTGGAGTTAAACGTTACCAGATCGCTCGAGATGATATTTTGCGAATGGCAAAATGGGCTTTTGAGCAGAAATACGGTTCAATTGTTTTGCAATCCGGAGAAATTAAAAGTCAAGAAAATACTGATTTCGTTCTGGATGTTTTGCAAGGAATCAAAGAGTTTTCCGGAGGGGAGTTGGGGATCACGCTTTGTTTAGGAGAACAAGAACCGGAAGTTTATGAGGCATGGCGTTCGGCTGGCGCGCACCGCTATCTTTTGCGTATAGAAACTACTAATCGCGAATTATACGGAAAAATCCATCCGCCTGATCATGATTTTGATGTTAGAATGGCATGTCTGCGCTCGTTGAAGAAATTAGATTATCAGGTTGGAACTGGCATCATGAGCGGATTACCTGGTCAAACTGTTGAGGATTTAGTTCAAGATTTGCGTTTTTTTGTTGAATTCGATATTGACATGTTGGGTATGGGGCCGTATCTGCCTCACGAAGCAACTCCGCTAGGGCAGGGCCGGAAACTTGATAATGAATTTCGCCAACGCCAGCTTTTGCTCGGACTCAAAATGATCGCTTGCGCGCGCTTATTGTTGCATGACGTAAATATCGCAGCGACTACTGCACTCCAAGCATTGAATGATACTGGGCGTGAAAAGGGGTTGCGCTTTGGTGCTAATGTGTTAATGCCGAACGTCACGGACACATTATATCGCGGCGATTATTTGCTGTATGAGGGAAAACCCTGTCTTGATGAAAACTCAGCGCAATGTCGCGAATGCTTGAGTCACCGAGTTCATTCAACTGGAGAAACTATTCGCTGGGGCGAATGGGGCGACTCGCCACATTTCTTGAGAGTAAAAAATGGTTAAACATAGATATCATGGCGTTAGCTGAAATGTTGTAACTCCTGCTCTTAATTAGCGCGCGCATTATGCGCGCGCTAATTATAAATTACAGTTAGCTCTTTTTTTAAGATGTTGTTAGTAGGTTTTTCATCTAAGCTATGTCGAGTAGCGTGACATCATTTAAAACATTCTGTCTTTGATATTCTCGGGTTTCAAGGTCTTCAACCTTTTAAAATTATCTCGTGTATAACGTTGCTTTTTTTGCGTTTTTCATGGTTTTTGTTGGCTAAACTTCTTCTCTTATGGGTTGAGCATTCAGCATTTCTCATTTTTAATCCATCAGCACTCTTGAGTAAAATATTTAAAATTTCATTTAATAGCGACTATAAAAAAGGTTTTGTTATGTTATATTGATAGACGTTTTTCGTGCTTTTGAATAAAGCTCTATTCACAATCAACACTATTAATCAAGGGAGTCTATGACTGTGAGTTACACTGTTATCGTGTTCGTAAAACAAGTTCCGGATACCCAGAACATCACTGGAGAGGCGATGACCCCGGATGGGACTGTCAATCGCGCTGCACTACCAGCTATCTTTAATCCTGAAGATTTGAATGCTCTGGAACTGGCACTGCAACTGAAAGACCGTTACGACGCTAAAGTTATTGTCGGTACCATGGGGCCGCCAAATGCAGCAGAAGTTCTGCGCAATGCACTTTATCGTGGAGCGGATGAAGCTTTTCTTCTCACTGACCGCGCATTTGCTGGTGCAGATACTTTGGCGACTAGTTACGCATTAAGTTGTGCCGCCAAAAAATATGGTAAGTTTGATCTTATTTTGTGTGGTCGGCAGGCTATTGATGGCGATACTGCTCAGGTTGGCCCACAGCTCGCGGAAAAATTGGGTATTCCACAGATTTGCTACGTTGAAGACGTGGTCAAACTGACTAAGGGGAAAATTATCGCTAAGCGCGCAATCGAGGGTGGTTATGAAGTATTGGAAGCACCGACGCCAAGTTTATTGACGGTGATTGATTCCAATGTTCCACGTCCTCAGAATGCCAAACGCATCATGAAATACAAAAAAGCAAAAACTAAATCTGAATTGATCAAGGCCAATTCTACCTATACCGACGCCAATGAGCGTGCGATGGAAGAGAGCCGTCTTGATGGTAAAAGTTTATTAATTTATGAATGGTCTGCGGAAGATGTTGGTGCGGATAGAGAACGTGTCGGCTTTGCCGGTTCTCCCACTAAAGTCAAAGAAATCATGAATGTAGTGCTTACAGCAACCGACAGTAAGATGGTTGAAGCAACTGAACAAGGGATTTCTAGCTTGATCCAAGAACTCATCAACGACCACACTTTAGGATAATAATAATGGCTAATATTGGAAATGTCTGGGTTTTTATTGAACAGGAAGGCGGCAACATTGCTGAAGTAAGCCTAGAGTTGTTATGCAAAGGGCGTGAGCTCGCAGGACGCCTTGGCGTAAAAACGGAAGCGTTATTAATCGGCGATAAGCTCGGTAAATGCGTTGATAAACTTTATGAATACGGCGCTGATACGGTGTTTTTAGCGGAAGACCCGCGACTTGAACCGTTCACAGTACAACCTTTCGCAAAAGTAATCATGGATTTAATTCGTGAATACAATCCGAATATTTTGTTATTCGGCGCGACGATGAAAGGGCGTGAACTTGCTCCACGGGTGGCTTCGGAAAAACTGGCTGGCTTGACTGCTGACTGTACCAGTTTGCGTATTGACAACTTTGATGACAAAGTCAGCAAAAAATCATATACCGATAAATTGATGCAGATTCGTCCGGCATTCGGTGGCAATATCATTGCGACTATTGTCAACACTTGGGACGATCCGCAGATGGTTACCGTTCGCGAGGGCGTCATGAAAATGGATGAACCGATGGTCGGACGCAAAGGCGAATTGATCAAAGTAAAACCTGCTTTAAGCGGTGTGGAAACAGTGGTTAAAGTAATTGAACGGGTTCGCGAAGATAAAGACGTTAACTTGAAAGGCGCACAGATCATTGTTGCTGGAGGCTATGGCGTCGGCAGCAAAGAGGGTTTTAATCTGATCAAGCAATTGGCGGATGCGCTCGGTGGAGAAGTCGGTGCATCACGCGCGGCGGTAGATGCCGGCTGGATTGAACACGACCATCAAGTTGGACAAACAGGTATAACTGTACGCCCAAAATTATATATCGCCTGCGGAATTAGTGGTTCGATTCAACACCGTGCAGGAATGACCGGTGGTAAGAAAATTATCGCAATCAATACTGATCCTGATGCGCCGATTTTCGCCGTTTCGCATTATAGCATTGTTGGAGACCTGAAAACGGTCATACCGCAGATGATTAAAGCATTCAAAGCTAAAGCCTGATAAGGGGAGAAGACGCAAGATGGAAAACTATTTTCTTGACAACCAAGATTTGCAGTTCACTCTGAACAATCTAGATATTGAAGAAGCCGTTAAATTACGCGAACATGGTTTCGCCTTCGCCAAAGAATACGATCACGCGCCGAGCGATTTTAAAGATGCCTTGGATAGCTATAACCGGGTAATTTCGGTAATTGGTGAGATCTGTGGCGAAAATATCGAATCGCGTTCGCGTGAAGTTGATTTATGCGGACCGCATTTTGAAAACAACACCGTAACCTACCATCCTTTGACCCAGCAGAATATCGCTGATTTAAGCAAAGCTGGAGTCATGGGAGTGATGTTGCCATATCAGTATGGCGGACTTAATTACCCTGTGTCGGTATATACCATGATGACAGAAATGGTAGCGCGTGCCGATGCGTCGCTACAGAATTTATTCGGTCTTCAGGATATTGCGGAAACGATCTCGGAGTTCGGCACTGAAGAGCAAAAGAATAAATATTTACCAGGTTTCGCCACTGGCGAATTCGACGGTTCCATGGACTTGACTGAACCAGATTCCGGTTCAGATCTCCAGTCAGTGCGTTTACGCGCTCATCAGGATCCAAAAACTGGTCAATGGTACCTCAATGGAATGAAACGTTTTATCACCAATGGCTGTTCCAAAGTTCATTTGGTGTTGGCGCGTTCCGAAGAAGGCAGCGGCGATGGACGCGGTCTTTCAATGTTCATCTGCGAAGCATGTCCAGAATTGGTCGTGCGCCGAATTGAAGATAAAATGGGTATTCACGGGGTCGCCACCTGCGAACTTCAGTATAACAACGTTCCTGCAGAACTTTGCGGACAACGTCGTCGCGGTTTGACTCGTTACGTGATGTCACTGATGAACGGTGCACGTATTGCGATTAGCGCACAAGCGCTTGGCATTGCGGAAGCGGCATTCCGTTTGGCGCGAAAATATGCTTCGGAACGCGAACAGTTCAAGAAAACTATTGATCAGTTTCCTCCCGTTTATGAAATGCTGGCCAGTATGAAGACGCGTATCACAGCTGCGCGTACGCTGCTTTATGAAGCGACTCGTGTTGTCGATCTGCGTGGCGTTTATACTCATCTTTGCGATACCTTGCCTGCAGATAAAATGACGCAAGATATTCGTGATAAACAGAAGTATTATAATAAACTGGCAGCATTGCTTACTCCGATGAGTAAAGCGCTTTCGACCGAAATTGCTAACTCCGTCGCTTATGATGGAATTCAAATTCACGGCGGAACTGGTTACATGAAAGACTTCAACGCTGAGCGCTATGCTCGCGATGCTCGTATTACTAATATCTATGAAGGTACGACGCAACTTCAGATCGTGGCGGCTATTGGTGGCGTTATGCAACGCGATGGCGCAACCCGGATTAAAGAGTTGATGTCATTGAACTACAGCGGGAAATTACTCCGCTTGAGAGATAAAATCGCCGTTATGTTAGAAAAACATCTGAAAGCGATTGCTTATGACACTGATAAAAAAGACCGCGCATATCATGATTTGGTTGCAACTTATTTAGTTGAGAACGAAATATTTATTTATGTCGGTTTGCTGATGCTCCGTGATGCGTTGAAAGATGATGCACGTGAAGCCTTAGTCGAGCGCTATATTTTAGATGCCGAACCGGAATTTCAGAAAAATTATCTGAAAATCACCTCCGGCGATTTGACGTTGATCGACAGTCATCGCGACGTCATTGATTATTAAAAAAAATTAAACAAACAATCGGTATGGCGAATTAAATACGACATACCGATTGATTATTAACCAAGGAGTTTGTAAATGAGTGCGCCAAGCAAAGCT
>DLIO01000139.1:0-17743 GCA_002483765.1 Lentisphaeria bacterium UBA7640
GAACAACAAGGATTATAAACTGGGAAGTTGTATGGCTCCAGCTTAACGGCTGGAGCTATTATCATTCAAGACTAAAACTTTCTAGGAAATTTTTGTCGGCTTCAGACTGCTTATTGATTTCTTTGCGTATCGGGTAAAACTTTATTTCAAATGGAATTTCTTTATTACAGACTCTTAGAGTTTGAATATATGTCTGCTTGTTTTCACCTTCAGGTTTCTCTTCCTTAGATTCCCTTACTTCTAGAGGATAAATTATTCCACACTCTATTACTTCATATCCTTGCAAATGTGTCGCAACATAAGTAATAAGTTGAAATCGGTCTTCCCGATTTACTCCATATGTAAAATTAAATTTTTTATACTTTACATCATAAATTTTAATTTTATTGTTTCCACAATCAATAATAACATCAGGAAATATCTTATTTTCATCAATACCATTGGGAATACTGAACTCATGTTTATTTTTAATAAACAGAGTGAATTGTTGTTTCAGTATCTTCCTGATATGATGCTCAAAAAGTAAGGAAATGTCAAATAAAAAAGCTGATAAATCTGTGTTTTTTCCGCCAGCATTTGCAAATTCATCCCTCAATATTTTTAATGAAAATTCAAAAACCTGATTGTACTTCCTGAAGTATGGATTGATTACTTTTTGTGAACGTATTGAATTAAGATTTAATTTGGGGTTATTAATCGAATCAAAAGCGTTCTTAATGTCGTAAATATCAGAAACGATAGACAAGTATTTAGATTTAAAAACTTTTGCTAGAGCCATTTGTATTACAGCGTTTAACTCATTTTTGTAGCTATGTTCTTTGAAGTTACAAACTGTCTTGCCATCAAAGAAGTTTTTTTTCAGCATAGAGTTAATGTTAATTACACCTTTGACTGTATGTAAATTTTCTTTTCGGTGTTGATATGTTTTGTATAATCCTAGGGAAAATGCTTTTTTAAGTAATAGTCTCCAGTAATATATTAAAATCCATTCTCCTATTCCGCACTCTTTATCAATATCCCCAAAGTTTTCAAGTTCTAAAAAACCACTTGTATTTGCAATCATATATTTTAGAAATTGATTTCCAAAGCGACAATTAATATTGAAATGATTTGATTTGTAAATTATAGAACCAACAATATTCCCAGTATAGATTTTAAGGTTAGCAAAATTATTACCACTTATATCAAATATTTTCTGGTATTTGTTTGCTTCAAATTCTTCATCAAAAGTAATTTGGGAGATGTTAAGTTCGGAAATGTTTTTCTTTGCAATTAAGTCATAAATTTCGATTATAAAGTTTCTTACCCCTTTTCTGCGGTGCTCTTCTTGCGTTCTTGACCCTCGTGTATTACAGTTAAAATCTTTTTTTAATTCTAAAGGCTCCAGTTTATATCCTTGATAGTTATTATCCGCTATTCCTGTTCGGAAAAATTCTAGAGGGAGCATGATTATTCTAATCCAAACGCTTTCTTGAACGAGGCTAGTTTTTCTACCGACTTCTTTTCGTCACCTAGCCCCCTCAAATACTCTTCAAGTAAAGGACTAATGAAATCTTTCCAAAGAAAGTTTTTGGCTTCGTTAACGTCTTCAAATCTATTTTGTATGGGTTTTAAAACTAACGCATAAGAATGTCCAATGCGGTAGTCTTTGCCTAATACCTCTTCCTTTTCAATACTACTATTTAAGTTTTTAAAAGATTGTGCTAAATCTTTCTTCCAAGTTGCCTCAAGAATGTTTTCTACAATATCAAAATTGGGCTGAATCTCTTCCCACATAAAACGTCTTCTTAGTGCAAAATCAAAACTATCAACTGAGCGGTCAATGTTATTCATTGTGCCAATGATGTAAACATTTTGAGGGATAAAAAACCAATCCTCTCCATTCTCCCAGAAATAGACACTGTTTGCATGTTCTTCTTTATTTAAGTAAGAGTATTGAGTATTTATCTTTCCATTATATCCTCTATATTCAAGGCTATACATTAGTTCACCGAACACTCGTGATAGTTCGGCACGATTGATTTCATCTATAATGAAAAATGCAGGTTCAATTACTTCATCAATAGTAATACCAGCAGGTAAATCTGAATTGACATCCAAAATATTTTTCTGCTCTTCATTTAGTTCTGATATTTTTATAGTGCTAAAATCGTATCCATTTGCTTTGAAGTTTTCATTTTTTAAAAAATCTATATTTTTATATAGGTCTATCTCTTTTTGAGCAGTTCTCTTGCAAAACTCTTTAAACGTTCCATTAAAAAGAATCAGTTTGCCGTCAGAACTTGGCCTAATTCCTTCCATGAAATCCTCATAGGAATATGACGGGTGGAATTGAACGGTCTTTATTTGATATTTACTTATATCCTTTTTATTGTCCTTTCCAATTTTAATTCTATGTTGGTCTATAAATTCTGTTGCAACATTTCTTGCTTTATAGGTTTTTCCTGTTCCAGGAGCACCATAGTAAACTATTGCCTTTTTTATATTTAATTCATTTTCAAGCATTTGACGTAACTCCCAAAAGAATATTTGTTTTTTACAATAATCATCTGATTTAATTGAATTCATCAATTTCAAATGTTTTTCTATAACAATGCCTTGAATTGGAATGTCTAGTTTTTCCTGTATTTTTTCAATTAACTCATTTAACTTGTATTCAGAATCAAGGGATGTGATTTCAGCTGGAAATATTGCTCTGAGCAGCCTAAATTTGACAACATTATAGTTTCTACTAATTCCTTCCCCACCAAGTAATTTATTTATTATTTCTATAGATTTTCTAATATCTGGTGTTAATAAATTAATAAGTAAATCAGTATCAAGTTTTTCCTTTATTAAAGATTTATGAGGATTCTTCTCAGTGTCCCAAATAGCTCCTTGGGCAACACCTCCAAGGTTATTATCTTTATCAAACAAATATTTTTGGAAAAATGATTCTACCGATTTAAATTTGTCTTCAGAACTATCAGATAAAATCTTTTCCACTTTGTCTTTTTTCGTTTCATCCCAAGAGGTGGAATCTTTTCCGTTAAGTTTTGATTTTATGGTTTGAACAATATCTATATATTTTTTTAGATTTTCATACCAGTTTCTATGCTCTTCGAATTTATATTTCTCAAAAAAATCGAAGTATAATTGTAGTTTGTCCATAAAATCTCCTTGTTTTCTATAATGTTTTCGATTTATTTAATACATTATTAATAATATTTTCCACTATACATTTATGGTAATAATACATAAACTATAAAAATAGATAATAAACTAGACAGAGAGCCCAAAACAAGAAACACAAGACAACCACTACCACCTTTAGGTTTAGGGTCTAGTAGAAACCTTTCTTTAACCAATTCAGGATAGGTTGACTGAAGTTTAACTACAATTAACTCCTCATCTAATCCACCTTCATCCCAATCAGCAACCTCTTTATCTAATGCCTTACACACTTCATCAATTTGTTTTTTTGTTGGTTTTTTACAGTACTCTGTATAATCTCCATCTTTTCCAAAAAGGTCAAGTGTAGCCTCTATTAAATATCTCCTTTCTTCTTTATCGTATTTTTCATCATCTATTAAACATTCTAGTTCATCAACAGCATCCTCAAGTTTTTCTTGTAGCTCATCCTTTTCATCATTAAGGTTTTCAAGTTCAAGGGTTAAATCATCTCTAGTTTCATTAGATAGCGTTGTTAATGCCAATTTTTCATTAATTCCAGTTATTTTCGTATCAAACTTTGAACTTGTTATTTGTTTTTTTAGCTGTGACACTTTTTCCCTTGCTTCTGTTTTTGCCTTGGGATAATCAGTAAGCTTAAGTTTAGGTTTAGGTTTAGGTTCAGAATTAACTTCATGTTGGTACTTAACTTCAGGTTTAGTCTTAAGTCCTGTCAATTTTTCTTGTTCTGCTTTGACTTTAGCTAATAAATCGTAAGCTTCACCTTTAGTCATTGGTTTATCAGGATGAATATTAAACGTTTTCAGGTAGTCTAATTGTGCTTGACTAGCAGAGTCATTACGCCATAATTTCTCAGTTTTCTTTTTTTTAGGTAGTTTGGGTATAGAAATTTCATATTGACAATTAGGACAAGGTGCTACTTGTCCAGCCATTGATTCAGGTGCCACAATTTCAGTCTTACAGCTCGGACACGTTATATCCATGATGATATTCCTCTTTTATCCCAATGGAGTTGATAATGTAAATATTTATCATAGACATATCTTAGCATTCAAAGCCAACTTTTCTAGGATAAGAACTTGAAGAGCTTCTGTTATATAGGAATTGTTTCGCATATCTTCACGGACACGGCTAAGCAAGTTTTTAATCAAAGGGATAATATCAACATGTCCATTATTTTTCGAATATCATTTCCCATCTTTTACTTTATCATTTTTTATTTCATTCATTCAGCCATTTATGTGTTTATTGCTTTCTCCATAAACAACCTTCCCATACGGTTAAGTAAGCGAGGGATTAGGAATCTGGTCTCAACACTTTCCGACTGGAGCAGAATCTTTCCGATTGATAGCACATTCGACTTTTCATATTGACTATTATTGCTTGGCATATTGAGGTCTCTCTTTAAAATAATTATCGATGTCGTTTCCAAGCAAAACATATACAGAAGTAAAAAGGGGCATTGATGAATATAAACCAGATATGTTTGTTTTAAATTCTTGGAATGAATACCTTTTATCCAGTTTTTCGAACATCTTATCGCTATCGGACAAGAGTCCTACGGATGGGAAAGTTCCATCATCTTTAAACGAATGAATTCCAATGCATGTGACATATCTCATATTGGGAGTTCTAGATTTGTGCGGTCTTGCTTTATAAGTGAATACATGAGCTATGTTGTCATCCAGAAATACAGAATTCAAAAATCCCAAGCCGTTTTTCATAAGAAATTCGCGATATACTGAAACTAGATTTTTTGCAATATATTCAGCTCTTGACAATTCGCATTGGTCAGACATATGCCGAATAGGATGCTCATGGATACTGACAATATCTGGCAAGGGAACTTCTGCACGTAAATGCTGAACATTTAGCAATTCAAGAGCTTCATGAACTACATGCACAGGGAAAAGAGAAAGATTATTATCTTGCCACGGTTCCCAAGGGTCAAATATAGTGGCTACATGTTGATATGCTTGAGGTTTTACGAAACAGTATATGCTTATGGACGTAAGAAATGTTTTTTTTACTTCATGCTGATTCTTTTGTAACCAATCAACGTTAAAAAATCTACTGATTATTCTGTTTCGAATATCTTGAAAATTATACTCTTTAGCCGTATCAATTTCTAAGAGAGATGCATAATGTTGAATAAAAGAATAAATAATTTCTGTTGCAATAGTTTCATTCCTAATAGGGAAACGATATGATTTTAGAGCAACATCTATACAATGTCTTCGAACAAACTCAGGGCCTGCAATATTTGCAATCTGATTAGGGCTAAATGACCTATCGCTCATGATTATTGTGTTATCATAAGCATCAAACACATTATTATCTACGGAGCAATTATCAGGAATTGTTGCAAGTAAGGGACTTGCTTGACCATAAGGGATTCGAAACAAAGAATACCTTACTCTCCCATCGTTCAAGGAAATCATTCCCAATCCGATTTTCCATGTATTGTAAAAGAGTACACTTTTTATACATTTCCAATGACCATCCAATGCTGAATTTATGGAGTCAACCATCCTTTGAAAAACAGCAATTTGTTCTGGTGCATATTTAGATTTTTTCGATAGGAATAGATGAATCCGTTGATATTCCTTGCATAAGCTTTTCCATTTCCCAATATATGTTCCTTCGCAGTCTATTGTATCGGCTTCGGCAAAGTGGACAACAAAACTATCTTGTCCATCTTTAGCTTCTGGCATATCATAATGAATTTGCTTCCAATAAACTTTTTTATTTGCACTATCAACACATATCAGCAAAAATGGTTCGGATATGGTGAGAGAAAAAGCAAGTATCTCCATTTTACATTGGAATTTATTCTCTCCTTCTGGAATTCCTTTCAATTGCACAGAAAATTTGCCTACAGGAATATGTTCAGAATCTAGAATCTCTATGAAGCCATCATGATTAGGAGTTTTATCTCCCTCTGATATGTGAGATTTTATTTTAGAGGTATCAATAGAATTACGGAAGCATTTTATTGCCTCTTCTTCTATATCAGAGCTTGGAGAGTAAGGGGATGGTTTTATAGGTTGTCCATTTCTTTTAGAAAAATTTCTACTCATGGCTTGTCTCCGACTCCATTGTATAATTTTATTTCTCCATACTGCATCTTCTTGATATGACTCTTTAAACTTGTACTGGAGCAAAGTATTGACTTTTTCATCCCATTGGACTCAATGTTTGCCATTCTTTTCTCCTCAAATATATTCTAGTGAATCAACCCTAACAATCCTATTCATCAAAGCTAATTTAGGTTTATTACACCAAACAATCAAACCACTAAACTACAATATGTACGATAAAGACTTTAAAATCAATTATTATCTTCAATAAATATATCCCAGCTCTAAATAATATAGAAGCTTATAGAGATGCTAACGTGACCACTAATGATGAAGGATAGAAATATTATTCTTGTATTTGGCTGAATCTAAATCTTGATTTTTAGCTCATATCGGATATTCTTAATAAATATGAATAATCCAACCCTAAGCGGATGTAGTTAATTATGGCATTAAATTGGAATGAAATAAGAGACAGAGCTGTAAATTTTTCTAGAGAATGGGCAGATGCTTGTCGCGAAAATGCAGATGCAAAACCATTTCTGGTCAAGTTTTTCGAGGTTTTCGGAATAAGCTATAGAAAAGTAACTTCCTTTGAACATAGAGTAAAGAAACTTGATGACGGGGATGGCTACATTGACTTGTTATGGAAAGGAACGATTTTAATTGAGATGAAGAGCCGAGGTAAGAATCTCGATAAAGCCTATCAACAAGCAAGAGATTATTTACACGGACTTAAACAACACGAATTACCCAAATACATTCTTGTCTCTGATTTTGAAAACTTTAGACTTTATGACCTTGACGAAGATAGTAGAGTTGATTTCAAACTTAATGAACTAGTCAATAATGTTCACCATTTTGGCTATATTTTGGGATACGAGAAAAAGATATACAGGGAACAAGACCCAGCAAATATTAAAGCAGCAGAGTCAATGGGGAAACTTCACGACCGTTTAAAGGGAATCGGGTATGATGGACATCCGTTGGAAGTATATTTAGTCAGAATTTTGTTTTGTCTCTTTGCTGAAGACACAGGGATTTTTAACAAAGAGCAGTTTCATGATTATCTTGAACAACGGACTAGTGAAGACGGTAGTGATTTTGCATCAAAAATTCAAGAACTTTTCCAAGTCTTGAATACTCCAAGAAATAAACGGTTTAAAAATATTGATGAACAACTTGCCGAATTCCCTTATGTAAATGGGAAGCTATTTGAAGAGAATTTAATCATTGCAAGTTTCGATACAAAGATGCGACAAGCGTTATTGGATTGTTGTTATATTGACTGGAGTCAAATATCTCCTGCGATATTTGGGTCAATGTTTCAAAGCGTAATGAATCTAACAGAACGAAGAAATCTTGGAGCGCATTATACGAGTGAAAAGAATATTTTGAAACTAATCAAACCTTTGTTCCTTGACGACTTATGGACAGAATTTGAATCTATAAAAAACAACAGAAGGAAGCTTCCAGAATTTCATGAAAAAATAAGCAATCTTAAGTTTTTTGACCCTGCTTGCGGTTGTGGGAACTTCTTAGTTATTACATACAGGGAATTACGATTATTGGAAATTGAAATTTTACGTTCATTATACAAAGCAAAAGAAAGATTTTTAGACGTTGGAGAAATTGTTTGGCTTGATGTTGACATGATGTATGGAATTGAGTATGAAGAGTTTCCCGCAAGAATTGCTGAAGTTGCAATGTGGTTGATTGACCACCAAATGAATATGTTAATTAGTCATGAATTTGGACAATACTTTGCTCGTTTACCACTGAAAAAAGCGGCAAAAATTGTTCAAGGTAACGCATTACAGGCTGACTGGGAAAGCATAGTATCGAAAAATGATTTATCCTACATTCTTGGCAATCCACCTTTTATAGGGAAAAAAGAACAAAACTCTGGACAAAAGGCAGATATGGAAAAAACATTTGCTGGAGTTAAAGGGGCTGGTGTTCTTGATTATGTAACTGCTTGGTATTTGAGAGCATCTCAATACATCCAGAACACAAAAATTAAAGTTGCCTTTGTTTCTACTAGTTCAATAGCCCAAGGTGAACAAGTTGGAGTTTTGTGGCAATTGTTATTTAATTCATATCATATAAAAATCCATTTTGTTCATCGTACCTTTCAATGGAGCAATGAAGCTAAGGGTAATGCTGGTGTTCACGTTGTCATAATTGGATTTGCGAATTTTGACATATCTAATAAATCAATCTTTGAGTATGAAAATATTAAAGGTGAGCCTCACGAAATAAAGGCATCCAACATAAATCCTTATTTAATTGAAGCTAAAGATATTTTAATTGAAAACAGAAAAAGTCCAATATGTAAAGTTCCAAAAATCATCTATGGGAGTTTTGCGTTAGATGATGGTAATTACACTATTTCAGGAGATGAAAAAAATAAAATAATTTTAGAGAATAAATCATCTGAAAACTTCATCAAACCTTTTATTGGAGGCAGAGAGCTTTTACACGCCGAAAAACGATATTGCTTGTGGCTACTTAATGCCAGCCCCAAGGAAATAAAAGGTAATAGTAAAATAAAGGAACGGGTTGAAGCGGTAATGAAATGGCGTTCAAAAAGTAGCAGGGGAGCTACAAAGAAGCTTGCTGATACTCCAACTGTTTTTGCAGAGATAAGGCAACCTGATTCAAACTATCTTGCCTTTCCAACATTATCTTCTGAAAATAGAAAATATATTCCTATTGCTTTTTTGCCGCCAACAACCATTGCCTCGAATCAAATTTATATTTTGCCCGCTGCTAATTTTTTCCATTTTGGAGTTTTGACCTCAATCATGCACATGGCTTGGACTAAATCGGTTTGTGGAAGATTAGAAAGTAGATTTCGTTATTCCGCAAGCATTGTTTATAATAATTATCCATGGCCAGAAAATCCTTCCAAAAAACAAATTTTAAACATAGAAACTGCTGCTCAAGAAGTTTTAGATGCACGGTTAGAGTCTTCTAATAATTCACTTGCTGATTTGTATGACCCTTTGACAATGCCAGCAAAATTGGTAAGAGCACATAATAAACTTGACAAGGCAGTAGACTTGGCATATAGGCCGCAACCTTTTATCTCCGAAGCAAAACGCATGGAATTTCTATTTGAATTGTACGAAAAGTATACTGCTGATTTATTTACGGCTCCCAACGAGAAGAAAGGCAAGAAAAAGCAAAAGACTAGTCCATAATAATCACCAATACACGCATTCCCAGACAAACTGTAGCACTTAAAGACCTGGGTAGAGCTTAACTTGTGATTCTGTTCGCTCTCGGGTATTGTTTAGGTGATTTTTATAACAATATTATCTTTGTAAGTCAAGATGAGAGGAATTATTTGGTTGGTATATGGAGATGGCAGAGCAAGGGCATAAAGGTGCAATCGCACATTGCATTATTTTTATATAAACAATGGACATTGTTAGGCAGAGCACAAGGAATAATCAAACATGAAAAAATGGATTTCTGAAAATTTAAAAACAAGTAGAGGCTGGTTTTCGGTCCCATACACAAAACATCCGCCTAAGAGAGAAGTTGATTTGCATTACAATTCGTTGTCTCCGACTGAAAATGCGAAAAAGGTTGACGAGTATTTAGAAGCGTTAGAATGGGCTTTGAGCAACAGAAATAAAATTAAAAACATTGCTGTAGCGGGTCCTTATGGTTCAGGAAAAAGTAGTGTTATTAAGACCTTTCAAAATCAGCATAAACACAATTCTGATTATAAGTTTTTAAATATTTCGTTAGCAACATTTGAAGAAGAAAAAAATAATACTAATCGTGAAAATAAAGATAATTTGTTAAGACTGATTGAATTGAGTATTTTGCAACAACTTTTTTATCATGAAAAAGACGACAAGATACCATATTCGAGATTTAAAAAGATTAAAAATCATAAAAACAAAGATTTATGCATTATGAGTCTTTGCTCGTTAATTTTCGTGGTAGCATTTATATATTTAATTTTTCCTGATTTCTTCTCAAAGTTTTCTATATTCGAGTTAACATCTAAATGGAATGATTTAATTCGCCCTTTGGCTGTTATATTCGTTCTCATTATTACTTTTTGTATGATGTTTAAAATCATTAAAACCTTAATGGGTATTACGATTAAAAAATTCGGAATTAGTAATGCGTCAATTGAAATTGACGATAAAATAAGTAAGTCAATCCTAAATAATCATTTAGATGAGATTTTGTATTTCTTTGAAGTCACTGAATACAACACTATAATTATAGAAGACCTTGATAGGTTTAAACGGACTGATGTTTTTACAAAGCTTAGAGAAATAAACCTACTCATTAACAACTCAAAAAAGATTAAGCCTGATGTTGTTTTTATTTATGCTATCAGAGATGATATGTTTCAAGACAAAGACCGAACTAAGTTTTTTGATTTTATGATTCCTATCATTCCTGTAATTAACTATTCAAATTCAAACGAAAAACTTTTAGAATTAATTAAAAAGAATGGATATAATATCTCGAAAGATTTAATTGAAGACATTTCACTTTTCATTGATGATATGCGACTTCTTTATAATGTCATGAATGAGTATTATATTTATTCCGAAAAATTAAACGACAGATTAAATCAAGATAAATTGCTTTCAATGATAGTTTATAAGAATATCTATCCAAATGATTTCACTAAATTAAGCCAAAACGAAGGAGAATTATTTAATATAATTGTTACTAAAAAACACGAGTATATCCATGAGGAAACTTCTAAAGTAAGTGATGAAATAGTCGAAATAAAAAACAAAATTGAAATGTCTGAGAATGTTAAGCTAAATAATGTTGAAGAATTGCGTACTGTTTATCTCTCAAAAATAATTGAAAAAATAAAACTAGCTAATCCAAGTTATCCATTCAGTGTTTTTTACGTTGATGATAAAAATATAAGTATGTCACAAGCAATGGAAAGTAATAATTTTCACTCTATTATTAATAGTAAATCTATTCGATACAAAGATTATCACGGAAGACCACAGAACATTAAATTAGATTTCGCTACCATTGAAGACGAGATAAATTCTAGGCAAACATATAAAGAAAGGGAAGATTTAATTCTAAGTAGCGACGAGATTGAAGAGCTGAAAAATAAGATTGAGAAACTTGAAAGAAAAAGGAATGAAATAAAGAAATATAAAATCAAAATGCTTGTTTTTGATAAGTCTATAGATATTGACTCTGATAAATATACTAATACTAGTTTGGATAATTCTACTGACACTAATCCCCAAAATAAAAATCAAAGACCATTCATTAATATATTACTTCGGAATGGTTATATTGATGAAGACTATTTCGACTATATTTCAATTTTTTATGAAGGAAGCCTTTCAAAAAATGACCATCAATTTTTGATTAATGTGAAAACTCAAAAAGACACTGAATTCGATTATCCTCTACAACAAAGAAGAAACTTATTAAAGAAAATCGCTGAATTAGAATTTGAAAAAGAATATATTTTGAATTATAGCTTGTTAGATTATCTAATCGAATCATCCGAATTTTCCACAAAAACAAAGAAATATTTTACCCTGTTAAGTACTGAGTCTGATTCAGTAATAGAATTTATTGACAGCCATATTAGTCGTACTACTAATATAGATAAATTCATTGAATATTTATGTAGGAACTGGATAAATATTTGGGGTTTTATTGCAAACAAATCAAGTTATTCTAAGGAGAAAATGGAAAAATATTTTAAATTGATAATTGAATACGCAGAAACAAAAGACATAAAAGAAATCTTTGTTGATTCAAAATGTAAAATTTCTGATAATAAGGACTTCTTGCTAGTAATACAGAACACTGACAAATTAAAAGAAATAATAAAAGAACTAGATATTAAATTCAGTATTCTTAATGAATCAGCTCCCAAAGAATTGCTGGATTATGTGTATGGCAATAATAATTATTCTTTAAATATCCAGAATGTTAAATTTTTCTTGAGGAATGAGAAACTGTTGGATGAAATTACTTTTAAGACAAGAAACTATACAACAATTAAACAATCAGGGCTTGAGGAGTTGATTAATTATATTGATGATAATATAAATGAATATATAACATCAATCTATCTAAATATTGAGGCAAATACAGTAGAAACAGATAAGTACTATATCCAGCTATTAAATAATGAAAACATATTAATCGCTAATAAAATAAAAATTATTAAGAAAGTTGAAACTCTAATTAATAATGTCAATGATGTTAAAGATTTAGCACTAATCAAACCTTTACTTGCTGAATCAAGGATTTTGGCGACTTGGATGAATCTTATTGATATTTATGTTCAAAATGAAAATGAATTTATTGCAGAAATAACATCTTTCATAAATATTGTAGGAAATGCCGAAGAACTTTCAAAAAATATAATTAAAAAGGATATGGTAGATAAAGAAATTATGAAATCATTCTTAGACTCATTGGTTTTAAATGATGATATAAAAGACGAAATTTACTCTAATATATTATCCTCTATTTCCTGTGTATACTCCTCTCTTAGCTTTGAAAGACTTTCTTTTGGTAAGGTTAAATCACTTGTAAAGAACAATAATCTAGTGACAAACACAACTAACTTTGACCAATTAAAAAATAATTTCAAGGATTTACATATTTTATTAGTTGAAAATAATCCAACTGAATTCATTCAAGAAATTGATTCGTTTGAAATTGAAGATGAAGATTTATTAAATCTTTTAAAGTCCGACATAATATCTATTGAACTTAAAATAGAAATAATTGAAAGTTGTGAAATATCAATATTCATTAGTGATTCAGTATTACTGACACAAGTTGGGAAACTACTTTTGGAAAATAGTGATATGGATATTGATGATGATATAATTAAGGCAGTTGGAACCGATAGCAATTTAAATGAATTAGATAAAATTAAATTATTTAATAAATGTAATGAAAAATATTGCAAGGAAAGCATTTCTACTTTGCTAACTTCATTGTCAAAACCATATTGTTCAATTGCAGAAAACGGGAAAAGGCCATTATTAGATGACAACGAGATAAACAGAGAGTTTGTTGGAATTTTAAAACATAAGGGATACATATCAAAATCTGAAATTGAAAAGGTAAAAGGTAAAAGTAATAAGATAAAAGGAATAAGAATATCAACATTTCGGAATAAATAACAAAAAAAGAGCTGACTTCAAAGGTGTTGACTTTTTCATATAAATAACTCGTATTGATGCACTCAATCTACTTCACTTCGCTACGACTGAATAGGAAAGGATAAGAAAGTTAGTCCACGAAAGTTCCCAATACACGCATTTCTGGACGCGCTGTGTCGTAAATGTTTGTTGAGATGACAAATAGTGCGGAATGGGAACAGAACCGTCTTAACTGTTGCTAGTTTAGTCTCGTTAAAAGATTTCCCCTCCTTTGGGAGGCGGACTTTTTTGTAGATTTTATCGGAAATATTGGAATTTACAGCTAATTGGGTGGATTAAGCTTGAAATTGTTTACTTTTGGGAATATTATAAAGTGTCAGCATGGTATTATTGTTGAGGTTGATTTAAAGATATTTGGTACTTTCTCGTATCTCAAAAACCATCCCAAGAATCATCCCAAAAATGCAGTGTTTTATGATGTTCTTTGATGTGTTATGATGTATACTTTTGAGGTTAAAGAGAGTATTTGAGGTGGGCTTTCTTGCGTTCGGGACGCAGAGGTCGGAGGTTCAAATCCTCTCACCCCGACCATCTTTTATTTATACGCCAGTCCAAGTGACTGGCTTTTTTGTTTTTCACCAAAAACACCGCATCTCAACAAGCCAAATCATCTCTGTAAATCTAGAACTGAATTAGCGCGCGCATAATGCGCGCGCGAATTAGATAAACAAGTTATATCGTTTTTGTGTGATCAAAGCCTCTTTTTAATTTTCCCATCTGTGTCTATCTGCGTTCATCTGTGGTTGAAAATCCCTACCCCCAATTCTAACTCCTAACTCCTGACTCCTAAATTCTTCCCCCATTCCCACTTTTAGCGGCGAAAGGCGCTAAGAAGTGAGACAGTGAGAACGTCTTATTGACAAAGACGCTTTTCGTTAAGCAACTTTTAAAAGCTTTAACCAGGAATATATTAGACTAATCAATTACGGAAAATGTTAAATGAGAAAACTGATATTACTTTTCATCCTGTTGTCGGGTTTTGTTGCTGTAATAACCGCGGCTGAATTTAAAATTGCGCTCATTGGTGACTCGACGGTAGCGGAGAAAGCTGCTGATCTGGCTTTGACCACATTGTCTAAAGAGAAAGATATTGCGCTGCTTGAACGTGGCGCGATTGATAAACTGCTTCGCGAACATAAACTCACGCGTTCAGGAATGAGCGCGATGGAACTGGTGAGTTTTGCTCAAATCGCTCATGTTGATATATTTGCGGTCATTAATAGCGCGGTGAAAAATAAAGAAACGGTTATTTCATCATTATTGGTGTTTGATGCCAAGAGTGGTTTTAAACTGCACGATTTGAGTTTGTCGGGTCAGCTTGACGCAGATATTAAAACTATAAATCGGGTTATTATTGAGTCCAAAGCGCAACTGCTTCAAACCGGGATCAATTATGTAGCAGTTTTAGCGGTGCGCAACGCCGGCGTGCCTACAAAATATAAATATCAGATGGAAAATATTGCGAGTGAAGTTCAGCGCCGATTGGTGGCGGCGCCAGAAATCGCGGTGCTCGAACGTTCGCGCTTGGGACTGGTACTTAAAGAACGCGAATTGTCTATGCAACAACACAAACTTTTGACGTCAGCATCTCTACTGGATTTTGAATTTTCGCAAGGAACGTCTGCAGAAATCGTAAATCTTAAACTCTATATCATGTCTCCAGATGGAAAAATCCTGAAAGAAAAGATATACGAAAATTGCTTGACAGAACCCGACACCGTTATCAAAAATATTATCAGTGATTTGAGCAAATACTTCAATAAGCCAATGACTGGAAAGGTTAGTTCAGCCAAAGCAGAAGCCCAGCGTTATTTCAATGAATATCGGTATCATTCCGGTCAGCAACAATACACGGTCGGCGTTCAGGCGCTAGAAGCAGCTATTGCTCTGAACAATAAAAACATAAAATATCAACTTAAACTTTTATCTGTAATGCCGTGGGCTGTCAGCGAACGGCGTTCTTCTTCAAAAAAAGAATATTTCGGCGGATTATTGAGTGCCGCACAACAAATACTCAAAGAATCCAAAGCTATTCGGCAACGCTTCCCTAATTACTCTAAAGGTATTACTGAAATCACAACCATTAATGATTGGCTCTGGTCAAATCTCAAAAACAATTATTCTGTTCTAACGGATGCGCAAAAACAAGCGGCCATAGACTATTCCCACGAAATGCGGCCATTTTTCTCCCAAGAACTTTTTCGTTATTGGAAATATGATCTTAGCGACGGCATTAACAGCCGCCGAGAGTTGCAAAACTACGAAGCACATTTAATGAGGAATGTTTGGAGGTTTTTGTATTTTGATGACGATGAATTTATGCAAGCATACATTATAAATTCAACCAAAGTGATTAAAGCTTATAACGAATTCTCCCAAAAACATCATTTCGTTAAATTGCATCTCGGATTCTGCCGTGGGCATGACTTTATAAACCTTTATGATGTATTGAAGCGACATTTGCAAAAAGAAGCGATTCTAGATTTCATCGTGGCTGCCAAAGATAGCCGGCAAGTCGATATCAAGGAAAAAGGATATATAGTAGAATTTGCGCGCAAGAGTGCATTAAAAAACAACAACCGCGAATATTTCGTCATGGAACTTAAAAAACTATTGCCGGTTTTAGCCGAAATCCATAAGGATAAACGTGCGCCCTCGAGTAGAGTTCCAAATTCCTTCAGATATATTGTTCGCGATTATTTACGTCATCAGGATGCTCCTCGTGGCTTATACAATCTGTTCGAGGAAACTCGGCAAAAATTTATTCTAAACAACTCAAGCCCACAAGATTGGGAAACGATTGCTATTCGTAATAAGCAGGCCAAGACCTCAGAAGATATCGCCGAACTAGTTATCGCCAGTAAAGAGTATATTGGTACTTGGCGTAGAGCAAACAGTAAAACCAATCGAGTTGATTATGGAGAACATCCTGCACGTATCATAAGAGAGATGGCTAATAAGATAAATCCTTTTATCTATCTAAGCATTAAAGATCGTGAAATATGCCTTGAAGCCTTGCGTATATTAAATTCCCCATTAAAGGTAAGGTTGGTAAAAACATTTTTTGAGCAGTACAATGAATTTTCCCGAAATGTGGTTGAATATGAAGGGGACTTATATTTAATTGGTGGAGACAAAAAATTAATGATTTTCAAATTTGATCTAAAGTCAGAAAAAGTCGACGAAGTGTATTCTGTAGAAAACAATTCGCGAACTCTAAACTTTAAATATGTTTTGGATGCGTTTTTTGTCAACGATAAATATTTTATTATCGGTGGTGATGGGAAAATGCTTCTTATTTCGCGTAAAAACGGAAGTACCACCATTATTAAAGATTTGCCCGATCGATATGTCCATGGCATCGCGGTTATGAATGACAGAGTTTATGCATTCACTGGATTAAAGAAGGTAGTTGCCAATACCCTATTTTCATGCGACCTTAAAGGGCAAGAACGCAAAGTTCACATCTCTACTCGTAATCGGGTTAAGCAAAATCCACTAGAAGAACAATCAGAAATGCGTATTTCCAGATTATTCCCTGATCCTGCTAAAAATCGTCTACTTTTCGTCAACGGTGGGAAATATCCAGGATTATGGACAATGAATCTCGAAAACGGTACACTAAAATGTTTGTTGAGCATTAATAATACAGACAATTCCTGGGTTAGAAAAATAAAAGACCAATTACACATCGTCGGAGGCACTCTTGAAACTGCCTATTTTATCTATGATATCAAGAAAGACTCTTCCGAGTTTATTTGTTTTAACTTTAGTCGCAATTATCTGAAAGGTTTTGGTTTGCAAGCACACAAACCACGTTATATAACCGGACAGCGTTTGAATATAAGGCCACCGTTTCTGGCAGGAGGGAAACATTTGTGGGCAGGCAGGTTTGGTGGAGTTTTTGTCGATATGGAAGCTCGTAACGGTATGTATTGTATTTACGGTCTGGGCTGGGGTTTGGGGCAACATTGTGAGGTTTCGTTCTTCCCTTGCCCAGACAGCGACGATGTTTATGCTGTTTGCGCGCGTTCAATTTTCAGAATAAGTCCACCACCAGCAGAAGGTAAAAAAGAAAATGAAAAATAAGGGAAATATCGCTATCATTATTGATGTAATTCGTATCCCTAATTCTCGCGCGCATTATGCGCGCGCTAATTTAAATAACAAGTTATGACGATTTTATGGTGTCCTTAACCCTTAACCCTTAACCCTTAACCCTTAAACCTTAAAACTTAAACCTTAAAACTAAAAACTAAAACCTTAAAACTTAAACCTTAA
>DLIO01000139.1:18099-46235 GCA_002483765.1 Lentisphaeria bacterium UBA7640
CTAAAAACTAAAAACTAAAAACTAAAACCTTATTTTGCCAAGACGCTAAGAAGTGCGGTAAGGCGAGCGTCTTATTGATAAAGACGTTATTCGGAGAGTAACTTTGGAAATACAAAATGATCCACTTAAAACTGTTTTCGAACTACTGATTCGAGAAAAACTCAATCTATATCGGGCTATCGCGATCAAGATTGTTAATTCAGCGGCAGAGGCTGATGATGCGGTTCAATGTGCGCTGATTAAAGCATGGCAACGCAGAATGAGTTTTCGGAGTGAACAAGCTGCGCTTTCCGGTTGGGTGGCGCGAATTGTGGTTTCCGAAAGTTATGATATTTTGCGGAAACGGATGCGCGAAAATAAAAAACTCGAAGGATATGAAACAGTTTGCGCAGATGGCGAAAATCCAGCGTTGAAACAGTTAAACCAAGCGATTGAACTTTTACCAGAGTTTTACCGCGAAACGGTGCATATTGCTATACTGAGTGAGTTGAATACAGAGGCGGCAGCCATGGAACTGGGATGTTCAGCAAATACGCTGTATCAACGGATTCACAAGGCGAAATCACTCTTGAAAGAAATTATTGGGGGGCTTGAAAATGAATGACAAAAAATTGGATGAACTTCTCGCATTGAAAAAATCTGTTTCTGGAGATTTTTCAAAATCAACAGCAGAATTTTCGCGCGATTTTTTTGCCCAGATTGAAAAACAGTCCAGGAAGAGATTTAACTATTTGGCTTGGGCGGCGGGATTTATTATTTTATTAGGAGTGACGGCATTTATGTTGTCGCTGCTAAAAAAACCGGATGTGCCATATAATCCATGTGCCAAACTGGCTGAAACCGTGCGTTTATTCGGTCGCGAGGTCGCGGTGATATTTTTGGGTAACGAACTCGTTACTGGCGAACGCGACAGTTCATCTTTGCCGAAAAATTTCATTGATATTGATCTCGCCACCAATGGTGGCGAACTGAATCTTGCGTTGGCGTGTGCGGACAACGACTCTATCATGTTCGATAGCCCGCAGTATTCCGGTTCAATCATTGCGTCGCGCTGTGATGACCGAACGTTGGTGCTGGATGTTGACCTTACCTTTAACGGCAAGCATCTTCGCACCGCGATCCCGGTCATCCAGAGCAACAACAATTGTTACGTGCAGTCGGAGTTATTATGAGATATTTTCCAATCATCTTAGTTTGTGTTTTGTCAACAGTGTGTGCTTTTGCCGACAATGTTGCCGAAGCAAAGCGTTTTTTTGATGAATACGAAGTTCGTTTGACTGAAACTAAGGTTGCCCTAATTGGTGATTCCGCGAAAGCTAAACAAATTACGGATTTAGTTTTGGTGAATCTTTCTAATCATGAAAAAATCACCTTGTTAGAACGGGAATCGATTAATAAAGTCATAAAAGAACATAAGTTGGCAAGTTGGTTTCATAACTCAAAAGATCGGATACAACTCGGGGAATTGCTTAATGTTGATTTGTTTGCTGTTTTACAGGTTAAAGACAAAAGTTGTAAATTTATGGTCTTCGATGCACACAGTGCCGTTAGAATTATTGACCAACAATTCCCGGAAAATTCTACTGAGCAGCAAATCAATAGAATAGTAGAATTATTAGAACAGGCAACTGTTAAAATAGCGCTTAAAAGCCGCCTATGGAAGGTTACGCTTTTCTCTATTCGCAATGTAGAATTGCCACGTAATGCTGATGCTTTCTGTCGTAACCTTGCAGCCGAATTAGTTCGTAAAATAGGTGAATTACCAGATTTTTCCGTTATTGAAAGCCGCTACATTGGTTTAATAAACGAAGAACGAGAATTAACCCAAGTTTTCCCATCGCTAGCCCAAGCATCTTTTCTTTTCAATGTGGATTTTTATCAATCAGATATTAAAAACAAAGCGTTGGTCAAGCTAGCGATAACTGTTCCGGGACAAGAATCAAAGCATTTCACCATGAATTGCAATCTAGAAACATTACAAATTCCGCCAAAAGATTTTGAAGAAATAATTGCTTATCTACGTCAAGAACATCATAAAGCAAAAATTTCACATGAAGACGAAGCAGCTCGCTATTATGCAGAGTTTAAAGAGACTTTTGGCAAAATAAAATATACTGAACTGTTGTCCAAAATAGAAGCCGCAGTTGCTTATGATAGTTCAAATCGTTTATATCAACAAAAATTATTGCAAACTATAGCGGGCTGTGCTTTGCAGGAATATAACGATAAAAACAACCATCGAAGTGCAGAGGAGAAAATCAACCGTTATCTCGATTTAATGGAGCGCTCGGATAAGCTGACGCTACTCTATAATAAAGTTAATTACCCACATGTAGACTTCATGATGTCTTATCATCCAATTTTTAAGTCTATTAGTGGATTTGATCCGTTAAATAATAATCACTCTAAGCTGCCCGATTTTTCTGAAGAGACTAAACAGCGACTTGCCACGTACCATCAGCGTTATATAAGCCATATGCAAGATAAATACCGTCTAAAACATTGGATGAATCCTAAAGTAAAATTAAATAGTCGTCACGATATGTTTTATTTCGATCTTGAACTTACTTCTTTGGCGGAAATGCATTACTATTCTCAAAGTGAATATTTATCTCACTCTATTCCGCTGGTAAAACTTTATCTTGAGAAAACGGCTCAAACGGATGAACATTTTACGGATGAAAATGTTAACGGTCGAGTTATTTCCGGGCATTTTTGGAATCGTTTTTTTGTCTGTTTTAAAAATACACCAGCAAAAAGCAATCAATTTACGGCATTGGAAGAAGTTGCCCAAACAGCCACAACTCATCCATGGCCGTTTGTCAGGTTATATGGAGAATTTGCACTTTATTTAGCAGATGCAAAACGTAATCCCAGTCAAAGTGAAAAAGCGTTAAGTAGATTTTTTAAACACATGGAGGCTATTTTAAAAACTCTTCCGGAAAAAGAAAATAGCGACTCGTTAATCAATTTATATTATGTTTCACAATTATTATGCAACGGTGCGTTAAAATGGGTCGAGGTTCCCCATCAGTCTTGTTTTTGTGCTACTATGAAAAGTCATTTGTTGGAAATTATGCAACAAAGAAATGAAATGTATTTTCCGATGGCTCGCTCTGCCTTCTACATAATTGATGCTGAAAATTATAATTCAGTTAAGCAGTTTTTGATATATTTAAATTCCGGAAAATGGGCAATGATTGGCAGAAAAATGAATTCGTCATCCATAGAATTTGTCAATGATATGATAAATCGTAAACTGGCACATTATTTAAGTCGAAATCCACAGTTACGGGAAGTTGAGGAGACGCAACCGTTTACTGTTGAGCAACTAAAATCTTTTGAATCTCTGGCACTTAAGGTTGGCATCAGCGACTCAGGCCAATATATTTATTGGAGTTCTTTGAAAAATAATAAAATAGAAATGTACAGCTATAGCACTGTATCAGCGCAATCACAAAAAATTGGTGAAAGTATTTCATTGTCCCAAAGGCCTAGCCATATCAATATTGCGATAGGGCAGAACCATCTGGCAATATCGGTCAAGTATTTTAACCTTGTAATTATTTACGATTTAAAAACAGGAGAAACAACTAAACTTACTATCCCATTTGCGAGACCATCTCATATTGCTATTGTTGACCGTGACTTGTTAGTATGGTGCGAAGAAGATAATAATTTACTTCAATATCAATTACCGTCATTAACCTATAAAGTAATTTATTCAGCCAATAGACGTCATACAGATTTAGATCCATTTAACAATCAAACGGTTAGATTTGATACAATGTTTGCTGATCAAAAGCGCAAACGAGTGGTAATTATATTATCCGGTTACAATCTCAAAAAACCCGGTTGGTGGTATTACTATCCAGCACAGCAGAAATTTGAATATATCTCCCGTTATCCTGATTCTTCCCAGCATCCTTGGACTAAACTCACTCCTGATAAAGTTTTGCTTGCATCAGCCAATTACAGTTTTATTTTAAACCTAAAAGATAATACAAAAGAATTATTGTTCTATGCTTTGTCTCCCAACCGTTCAAAAATTTATGCTCAAAGGATGAAAGACGATTTCGAAAAATACTATGGCGCTAAAGCGCGAGTAACCCTTAAATCTTTTTCAACGAGTTATACTTTATCTGCCGGGACTATTGTTGATAATTACTTTTGGAGTAATTTGCCATGGTATCGAATTAATTTAGCTACTGGCGAAAAAACCTTTTATCCCTCGTCTGGAAAGGTTAACGCGCCAGCGTTAATATTACACAACATAAATAATGGGAAATTATTACTGCTAGTCAATGCTAATGGAATTTTTAAATTGAATCTGGAAAAACCGAAAGACTCGCCATTGCTTATGGTACCGGCTGGTGTTAATCTCTTTCGCTTGAAAGCAAAAACTTATCTTTTTGTCGGAGAAAAGCAAGTTTCCATAGCGGAGTTAAAATGAACTGTTTTACAATCATTTTGTTTTGTGTTTTGTCAGCAATGTGTGCTTTGGGCGATAATGTTGCCGAGGCAAAACGTTTTTTTGATGAATATGAAGCTCTTTCTAAAACTAAAGGGGTATTCTCTATCCAGAGCATTCGGAAAAATGATTGGCGCAATGTGAAAACGCCACTTGAAACTGCGGCCGCACTTGATCCTGAGAATTTGTGCTATCGTCGGGAATTGATTGTTTTTGAACTAACTCGAGTTCACGATCACCGCGTAAATTGGCGCGGAAAACTTGATGTGTTTCATGGTTTCCTGAAAGGAATCAAGGAGTTTTATAAGAAATATCCGGCTTATAGTCATTCGGGCGAGCCGATTTTTGCAAATGTCAGAAAATCTTCTATTATATCCTTAAGTTTTATGCCAGTGGAGAGAGCTAGTGATTTCGAACGTGTCGAACTCTCCAGAATTTTTACGGAATTACGGAAACTGCACGATCATGAAAGGCGACAGGCTGACTTTTATCGTGAACTCGACCTTTCCAATGGGATTAATTCAGTACGAGAACTTTCCATATATCGAGCATGGATTAGCGACGGCTTGCGTTTTTTCTGGTATTACGATACCGCCGAAATGATGAGCGACACTTATCGCCAAGGGTTGGAGTTTTACCGTGCGATGCGCGATTTTCTAGATAAACATCCTGAAGCACGTCGGCAGAAGTTGGAAATCTTTAACCTTATGCCATACGATCTACATGAGGACAGGGATCGTTGGCACTATACTGAAACGGTTGCTGAATTTAAAAAGATTTTTACCGACTTTGATGAGATAACTAGGTTGGTAAAAGAGATCGATTATGAACCGTTGACTGTTCGATATTACAATTGGATTGCGGTTGGTGAGTTCATTAATTCAGATCATTCGGAAAAGGCGTTAAAAAATGCGGTATTTCGTTTTTATGATAACCTAGAAAAGTATACATCCAGTAAGAATGGTGATCTATCATGCTTTTTATCTGTTGCCATATATATCATACCCAAGTATGGGGATCGTAGAACGCCTTATACTGTATTGCGAAACATTCGTGGTGAATACGAGTTGATGAAAGCAAACAAAGATACCTTTGAGCTATATCTTGCAGATATTAAGCGCGGAGTTAGAGTTATAGACTTTGAACGGCTCAAATACTTTGTTTCAGAATTGAGTAGTTCTGCACTCGTTGCGATTTGTGACAACACCGTTCATAGTTATTTTAACCAGATTTTTTTCCAGTTGAGAAATAGTAATTCATCGTCTGAGGGAAGGAAATTGCTTGATGATCTCAATTCTGCGTGGAATATCCGAGAATTGCCATTTACCAATCGCATTTGTTATGCGGCCACCGAGTTAGATGGGGAATATTTTCTGCTGTTAAGCGATTCGTCCGGCATGCTACAACTTACCAAAATCAACGTGGAAAAGATGGTGCTGGAGGATTTACCTGCTCCAGGAATTAAAGTGCGGAAATTCCAACCAAACTTGCCCGGTAGTGGTGGCACTATCTCTATGTCTGCGTTTGGAGGATATTTGATTTTTGGCGGGCGTAACTCTGTTTTACTTTATAATATTACCACACAAAAATGGAATCATGTTGAAGAGCTTCCTGGACACGATGTGGCTTCAGCTACGATTATTCATGATCGTTGCTATGTACTTTTGGGCGGAAGAACGCAAGCAATCGGTAGTAATGAGATTCTTTCGATGAGTTCCTTTGCATTGGATGGCTCGAAAAGGAGACTTCATTTTTCTAGTCGTCGTATCGATAAACTCAATCAACTTGATTCTTTACCACAGGGGAAGTTTTCTGATTTGATTGAACTGCCGGACGGAAAACTACTTTTCGCGGTCAGTGTTCGCGATATGCCGACGCGGGTTTACTCTTTTGAACCACAGACAGAACGCTTTGAAGAGATTCGGGAGTTCAGGGATATTAATATTTTTTCGTTACGCGATCAAGGAGATTTTATTCTTGGCAATTGCCGCCGTTTTGGGGAAAGATTTTTTAAAATAGACAAAGCCACGTTAGAGATAGAGTGTTTTTTGACCCAGCATAAGGGTGATACCCGATGGGCAAAAGAAAATAAAGTCAAACAAATCAAAGGCGAGTGGGAACTCAAAGCACCTTTTCTTTTAGCCGATGGCTTTTTACTTTCGGCGTCCAGCTGGTCGTGCCCACTCGTACTTAATTTAGAAAAACCGAAAGATTCGCCGTTGCTAATGGTACCGGCTGGCATTAATCTCTTTCGTTTGAAAGAAAAAACCTACCTTTTTATTAGTCAAAAACAAATTTCAATAACGGAGTTAAAATGAAAAAGAAATTATATGTGTTGGCCCTGTTCTTTTGTGTTTCGATGGTCCTTGCTACGCCGGTGAAAGTCGCGATGTTGGGTGATCGTAATCGTTGTGATATCTTGGTGGCTGAGTTATCCAGTGATGCCAATATCGAACTGCTTGAACGAACTGAAATCAATAAGATTTTAACCGAACATCAACTCAATGAACATCAATTGACCGCTGGAACTATAACCAGATATTTCCCGCATACTGATATTTTTGCTTTTGTTACGGAAGAGCGTCTGGTGGTGTTTAACGCTAAAAATGGCTTTCGGCTCTACGACGGAAAAGCTGAAAACACCGCAAAAGTAATGCGTTTATCTATTCAGAAAATAGCAGTAAAATATCCACTTTGTTTATCCATCGTTACTGTACGCGATGTCGGCGTTCCAAAACGTTTAAAGCCTAAAATCGAGGCGACTGTTGCGCTTTTAGAACAAAAGTTGATGCTACATCCGGAAATTCAGATGCTTGAACGCGCTCGGCTAGGAGCCGTTGCGAACGAACGGGTCTTGAGTGATAAACAGTTTACGCTCGCCCCTTCGGCGCGCTTGCTGACCCTTGAATTTGCACCTGGGAGCGAAGTTGAAATCATCGACGGTAAGGTTCTGATTCATAATATTAAACGCAAGGAGGTCGGACGTGTTGAATTTAGTTATGTGCCCAAAGATGTTGACAAGACTGTGGCGGATCTAAGCGAGAAGATTTTAATGATGTTGATACATGGTCTCACTACAGTTGCTTCAGCTGAGTAGGAACTTGATATAACGTTTTTAAGTCAAAAGGATTATTTCTTCGTCAAACACAAGGAGGTTAAACGATGAAAACAGTATCGGTAATTATGTTTTTTTTGATGGTGTGGAGTACAAATGCGCAACCAAGAATCAATGTGTGGTCGGGACGCGAAGTGGTTTTGTCAGGAAATGGAGACTGGCAAATTGCCGCCGAACACGGCAGGATTCTTGCCTCCGGCAATGGCGAGGTTAAGCTTAATCTTCCGCCTCTGAACGACGGAACCAGTCTTGACGCGGATTTAACACTGGATGGCAAAACACGAAAGATCCGGATCTGGTCACCGAAGCCATTGGTCGGTATTTATGCCGAAATTATAGATCTGTCACCTAAAATCACCAAACAACTTCAACAATACGGTTTTTCAACGGCAATCAAGAAACCGCCTGAAATCCGGTTCTGTCGCAATTTCTCACCGCATAGCGACGGTCGAATTTCGTTGGTTTTTCCCGATAAATGGGGTTTTCCGTTGGCTTTAGGTTTGGATTGGGAAAAAATTTCCCTTTGTAACGCTAAGATTCCGGGCAAGTTGAGCGTCTTATTGGATAAAAGGGAGCAAACCGCCGATATTGTCGGATCAGGGAGTTATATTGAACTTGTGAAAGGAAAAAGCAGAATATATGTTTTTAGTCCGGAATTTAATTTCGATGAAATTGAAAATGTACTTTTAATCAAACAACTCATAAAGGAGAATTCAAAATGAGAAAAGTATTGTTATCTCTCGTAGTCATGTTGTCCGTGTTCGCAGTATTTGCGGCGGATGAAGCCAAAACTGTCGACGCTCCTGCCGCCGACGACGCCAAAACTGTTGCTGACGTCACCACTGTGGTTGTTCCTACCATTGCAGTATTGCCGTTCGAAGCAAGAACGCGCACAGGTGAACAAAACAATGATGGCAAATCCATTGCTGAACTGATTGGCGTGGGCTTACTCGAATCTGGTAATGTTGATCTGGTGGAACGTGCTGAACTAGAAAAAGGGCTGACCGAATTGCAACTCTCTGCCATTGGAATGGTGAATAAGGCGAGCCAGAACAAACTTGGAAAAATGATTGGAGCAAAAATTCTAATCACGGGTTCGATGTTCAGATCCGGCGAAAAAAATTACATAGTCGCTAAGATCATTGGCACGGAAACCAGTCGTGTGTTGGGTTGTAGTGTTTCGGGAACCGGAGAATTCAGTACCATGACCCCGGAATTGTCAAAAAAGATCGGTATACTCATTGAGAAATCATCCGAAAAGATTTTACCAAAAATGGAAACAGGACAATCCACTCTAACTTCGCTTGCAGAGACAGTGAAAGGAAATGACCGTAAAGTTTATGTCCAAGCCACGGAGAGCATTAACGTTAGTGTTCCAGATCCGGCGGCAGAAACCGAGTTGAAGAAGTTATTGCTTGGCCTTGGATTCTCAGTCGTTGACACTCGCGACGGCGCAGACTTTATCTTGGTTTGTGAAGCCGTGGCAAGTCAAGCTGGAAGTTATCACAAATTCACTTCCGCACAAGCTCGGGTTGAACTGTCTATTTTTGATAAAAACCAAAAGTTGCTCGTGACCGGCTCCGCTAAAGAAACGCTGGCTGGGGCGACTTACATCATCGCGGCAAAAGACGCCATTGCACAAGCGGCATTGCGTCTTTCCGGAGAACTTTTTCCGGTAATAAAATAATCAGCGAAGAGTTGGACAGGCGTTCATTCTTCATAACTTCTGTTCTTAATTAGCGCGCGCATAATGCGCGCGCGAATTAGATAAACAAGTTATATCGTTTTTGTGTGATCAAAGTCTCTTATGGCATTTGCCATCTATGCTTATTCGCTTTCATTTTAGATTAAGAATTCCCAACATCAGTCTCTTTGCTCAAAATAGAAACCGCTCGTTTCACTAAACTCGGTCATTCCACACATAAGTTTTTGGTGATCACACAGAGAACAATTTTTAGTCATTTCAGTCTTGCGCGGTGAGTCGCAGAAAGTTTTTGGAGAATATGGCGGCTTTGGCATCATCGGAAATGTGTTCCGCAAGTACGCCATAAATTTGCATGGCGATACTGCAGATCGGAAAATCAGTACCAAAAAGTAGCTTGTCCGTGCCACATTTTCCCACAACGTGTTTGAGCATTCCCCAACGAAAAAGCCCTGTACCGGAAATATCCCAATGTAAATTTTCCCATTTATTAAGCAACTCGACGCGATGCGGAATGCCTGCGGTTTCTCCTGGATGCGCCATGATGAGTTTGAGATTGGGGACATTTTGTAGCAGTTTTTCAATGTCTTCATTAGTGGTGCTATGGAGATTTACTGCCATATTGAGGTCGCGCGCCACTTCTAGTATTGAAAACATTTCTGGAGTTGCATATTCAGTATATCCATTCATATATGGCACCAGTTCTCCAATCCAATTGAGACCTATTGCTTTATGTAGTCGTTCCAATTCGCGACAGGATGCTTCTGGGAATTTTGGAGATATTGATATTCCAGGAGTATAATAATCTGGCCACTCTTGGCTTAATTTTATAGCGGCATTATTAAATTCTGTAAAATCATCCCAAGTCGGCTCGCATATTCGAGTAACGACCGAACCGCAACAGTGATCAATTCCGCTGTTATTCAGTTCCGCAAAGAACTCTTCCGTATTTGCAGGATGTCCATATGGATTTTTAACGCACGAGTGGTTTAAGATTACTGGATGGCAATGAGCATCAATGATGGTAAAACCTTTTATCATTTTTATTTATCCTCAATTTGAAATTTTATTTGTTGACTCAGAATAATCGTCAGCTGGCGGTAAAATACAAGTTTTGATTAAATAGCGGCTAGCATTTTTCAGTGTATTTTAATTTATGGTCGAAAAATCACGCCAGACTATTATTTACTATTTTTAACGCGATACTATGACTTACTGCTATTATTTTTCATCGTTCTGATAAAACATATTGCTGGGGACAAAATTTTGCAACCGAAATCGTAAAATTCGGCAACGTAATAACTTTTGATATCTTAATTTATGATTTAAAGTCTTGCTTCTTTTTTTTATTTTTTATCCCTTTCTTGGTTAAATTTATTTTTCAATTTTCATGCCAACTTTTTTTTCAAAATAAATATTTTGGTTAAGTGCTTGGTTATCAGTGGAAAAGTTTTTTTTATTTTTAAAAACACTACATATTGTGGTTTGTTAGTTTGAGATTACTATATTTGATGGTAGTTTAATAAATGTTGGATGATATTTGGGGTTTAAAAATCCCGAAAACATCAAGTTTTAATTGAGTTTTTAATTGAGAATGTGACTTAGGGGTATCAAAGATGTCAGTTATCATGCAAGTTAAAAAGAGAGACGGGAGAATTGTTGATTTCGAGCCAGAAAGGATTACACTGGCAATCTCCAAAGCATTAAAAGCTTCAGGATCTAGTAATGAGAAAGTCGCCAAAACTCTTTGCTTGGACGTTGTCGGTGGCCTTGAAGAGAAAGGTTTCGGGGCTGATAAGATTCCTGACATTGAAATTATCCAGGATTTAGTTGAACACGCCTTCATCAAACGTGGTTTATCCAAAGCCGCCAAACTGTATATCCTTTATCGTGCTCAACATGAGAAATTGCGCGAACACAAAACACTGATGATGGACGTACAGGAACTAGTTTCCTCATATCTTGACAAAAATGACTGGCGCGTTAATGAAAATTCCAATTCTGGTTATTCGTATGCCAGTCTGCTGAACCATGTCAGTGGCGCAGTTATTGCTCGTTATGCGCTTTCGAATATGTACCCAGCGGAAGTCGCCGAGGCTCATAGCGAAGGCGATTTTCATCTCCACGATTTATCAAGCGGAATTGTCGGTTATTGTGCAGGCTGGAGTTTGCGGCAACTCTTGACCGATGGTTTTCAAGGGCGTGGTGGGCGTGCCAGTGCAGGTCCAGCCAAACATTTTGATACAGCCACAGGCCAGATCGTTAATTTTCTATCAACACTTCAGACTGAATGGGCTGGTGCACAGGCTTTCAGTTCTTTTGACACTTTATTGGCCCCGTTTGTACGCGCCGACAATTTAGATTATCGACAGGTCAAACAGATTGTTCAACAACTGGTTTTCGGTCTGAATATTGCTAGTCGCTGGGGACAAACGCCATTTACCAACTTAACCTTTGACTGGACGGTGCCGGATGACTTGAAAGACAATCCAGTGATTATTGGTGGAAAGCCGATTGACGGCACGCGTTATGGCGACTATCAGCATGAAATGGATGTAATCAACCGGGCATTTCTTGAAGTGATGAGCGATGGCGATCGTGATGGTCGGATTTTTACTTTTCCAATTCCAACCTACAATATTACCCGAGATTTTGACTGGGAAGCTGATAATGCCAAACTGTTATTCGAAGTCACTGGCAAATATGGTTTGCCCTATTTTCAGAACTTTATCAATAGCGAGTTGAATCCGAGTGACGTGCGCAGTATGTGTTGCCGTTTGCAAATGGATATCCGCGAGCTTCGCAAGAAAACTGGTGGCTTATTTGGCGCTGGTGAACAAACTGGTTCGATTGGCGTGGTAACGATCAATATGCCGCGACTTGGCTATATCTCTAAAGATAAAAAAGAATTTTTTGCGCGGCTTGACCATTTGATGATTATGGCGATGGAATCACTGGAAACCAAACGCAAAGTAGTACAGCGCTATCTTGAAAATGATCTGTTGCCCTATACCAAAACTTATCTTGGTTCAATGGAAAATCATTTTAGTACCATCGGCTTGGTGGGCATGAATGAAGCTTGTTTAAACTTCTTGGGTTGCTCAATTTGCGATAAGGAAGGTTCGGATTTTGCAGTTGAAATTCTTGATTTTATGCGTAAAAGGATTGCTGACTTCCAGGAGCAAACTGGGCATATTTATAATCTTGAAGCAACGCCGGCAGAAGGTACCAGTTTCCGCTTGGCGCGACTGGATCGTAAGAAATATCCAGATATCATTTGTGCTGGTGACACCAATCCGTATTACACCAACTCATCGCAGTTGCCGGTTGGCTATACCGATGACTTGTTTGAAGCTCTTGATCTGCAAGAACCATTACAGTGCAAGTATACCGGTGGAACTGTTTTTCATGCATTCATTGGCGAACGTATTGAAGATCCAGCCCAGGTAGCGGAGTTAGTAAAAAGGGTTTGTTACAGGTCGAAAATTCCTTACTTTACTTTGACGCCGTCGTTCAGCATCTGTCCGGTACACGGCTATTTACCAGGCGCACACGAAAAGTGTCCGTTAGAGTGTGATTAAATAATTAAATTTTAGCGGAGTAATTCAAAAATACTGCAGTTGTTTTTGTATAACTCCAAGACGTTGTCAGCGCGGTCTCATCTGCTGCGTGTGGCAAGAGCAGGTTTCGCAACACAATACTGATTGTGAAGCGAAAAATCAAAACCGTAACAGGGGAGAAAGAGAAGATGGCAAAGTGTGACGAGAAGACTGAGGTGTACAGCAGAGTTTGTGGATATTTTAGGCCAGTGACCAACTGGAACAAAGGAAAACGCGAGGAATTCAAGGACCGGAAGACCTATGAAGCATCTTGCGATTGCGCCAAAAAATAATGCTGTCAAAAGACCGTCCAGCTCCGAGTAGTGGGCGGTCTTTTTATTTTTCAACTATGATTTTTTAAATTAGCAATTATCATACAAAAAATGTAATCCTGCTAAAGTTAGGTTAATAAAATGTTGATTCAAGGCTTTCAGCCGTTTTCATTAATCGATTATCCGGGTAAAATGTCTTGTATAGTTTTTACCGGGAATTGTAATTTCCGCTGTCCTTACTGCCACAATCCTAGTTTGGTATTTGATCCAGATAGTCAGCCGGGGTTGCCGCTAGAGCAATTTTGGGAATTTTTAGAACGCCGCCAAGGGCGTCTCGACGGGGTGGTGATTTCTGGTGGCGAACCGACTTTGCATCATGAATTAACCGAATTTATTGCCAAGATAAAAGGGCTGGGATTTGAGGTTAAACTGGACACGAATGGCACAAACCCGGCAGCGCTGAAAAATATTTATGAATTATGTGGCCTTGATTATTTGGCTATTGATTATAAAGCACCAATAACAAAATATCCCTCCGCAGTATTTACAACTCCAGAGATTGCTGCAAAGGTTCAAGAGTCAATTCGTTACGCGGTAAAACACGGCATCCCGATGGAAATCCGCACCACTATTCACCGTTCACTGCTGACTCCGGAAGATATTATGCAGATGCGCCTAGAATTGGATCAGTTAGGAGTGGATTTGTGGTATCTTCAGCAATTTAACACGACCGTCGTTGATTTAATTGATGAAACGCTAGCGCAACAACCTACTTATAGCGATCAGGAATTAGTGTTGATGGCCGAACGTGCCGGTGGCAATAATTTCGCTCGTGGCCTCAAAGGTTCTTTGTTGAAGCATCGCAACGCCGTCCGCGGCGAGTCACAAGACCAAACCCAGTCGTGACGTTTTTTTGTTTTAGTCCACGCCACGGTCATTCGATATGGCGTAAAGGAGAGAGTTGGAGAGTTGGAGAGTTAACACAAAGGCACGGAGACTCAGAGAAAATAATTATATAAGTGTCATCTTTAATTCGCGCGCGCATAATGCGCGCGCGAATTACAAATACCAATTAGACCTTCCCTTATTCGTGAACATTCGCGTCATTCGTGGATAAAAAATTCTTTCTCCAGCTTCCTCTGTATCCTTTGTGCCCCTGTGTTAAACTTTCCCCTGTTCCTTTTCCGTATTCTACCTGCTAGATTCTTCAACCGCTTTATTTGACGCCCAGCGTCAGTGTTAAAGTCATTGCGATCCCGATAATTAGGAAAACTACTCCGGTGATGCGCTGAGCCCATACTTCAAAACTCGCAAGTTTGTTGTAAGCTTTGGCGATTTTATTGGCACTGAAAGCCAATAAAAAAGCGAAGAAATGAACGGCTTGCGTGTTCGCAGTTCGAGGTGGCTGAAATCGATACAACCTATGACTTTACGAAACGGGTGCGCCGAACGAGAGCCTCGCGAAAAAAACGGAGAATCGTAAACCGCCTATTTCAAGCTCACGCGGCATAACATCGTAAAGTCACGAAGCATCGTTTATTTTGCAACAACGCGAATAACCTTCTCCACGATTTTTAGCAATCGCAAGGTTTTCCGTCTTGGCAGCCGCAATCGCAATTGGGATCGTCGCATAACAACTCAATCGCGTATCCGCAACATGCATTAACACATATGCCGCAATAAATGCATTTGTCGTAATCAATGATAATTCTGCCCCATGGGTTTCCAACGCCCTCAATCGTATCGCCGGCTTTATTGGAGGCTAAATTGGCGGTACTTGAACAGCCCGGATTTTTTTTCGTCAGATTTATGGTTGCGTTAATGCCTCTCGCCGCCATAGGGCATCTGTCGACACGGTCTGTCAGTTGCTTGTCCAGAATGGGTTCGTCGACCTCGATGTAGCTGATCGCTTCGACGGGACATGCCTTGATTGCGGTGCAGACATGCTTGTCGGTAAAACATTTTTTGACGTTTACCACCGGCCTTTTTGGGGCATTTGCATTGTTGCAAATTCTTACAGAGTCCACTCCTTGCGGCGTTTCGCGGCAGTTGCAATTTTCATTCTTTTCCATTTTTCAAGCCATCCTTTTGTTTGTTGCTTTAATCTTCAATGACCGCGTCAAGCGTCGGAAGTTTCGCATCCTCCATCCGTTTCGGGCTGGACTTGTATTCGTCCGAAGCTTGAAGCTGTAACGGAATATTGGGTTATGGGTCAGCTTTTGCAATCGCAGCCTGCCGAGCAGCAGCATTCGCCGTCCGGCTGAGTGGCACCTGCCAGTGACGCGGAGAATTTATCCATGGCTGCTGTTGCGCCTTGAGTTACCATTTTGCCTACTTTAATCGCTTCGGCTATTTCAGCCTCGGTGGCGCCTGATTTGGCCGCTTTCTCTGCATGATAGGTCAAGCAGGGCTGGCAATGGGCCGCCACGGATGCTCCGATGGCAATCAGTTCGATCATTTTTTCATCCATCATGTTTCTCCTTTTGTGTAGATTATTGACAGCCGCCTGAACCGCAGCCGCCGAATCCGCGGGACGGAAGCGCCAGCAGGTATTCGACCTTGCGGTTTTTCTCGGTTTCCGTGAGTTTTTGGGTCAGGAGTTGCTGAAGTTTCTGGTTTTCAAGGTAACTCCGGAGTTGTGGAGTCATTTCGGTCAACTCCGGTACTTTGCCTTCCGCGGATTGAAATTGGGCTTTGTTATCGTCATAGAATTTTTTGATTTCCTGATCGGTGATCTGAATACCGGATTTGAGTTTCTGATCAATCCATGATTTGATCATCAGGCTATCCAGAACCATTTGATTTGCGGCAAGCTCTTTCGCATATTCATCGAGAGTCTTTTTCCGCGCTTCAAGTTCAGTTTTCAGGGCTTCGGACTGGACATCGGGTAATGATGACCACTCTTTCTTCAGCAGTTCAACGGCGGTGCCTGGATCAATATTGACGCCATCGGCTTTCGCCAGATCGATCAGCAGTATCCTCTGGATATGCTGGCGAAGAAATTGCGGAGCCAGCGATACGATTTGCGATTGAGTAACCTGAGCCGGAACCTGGTTATCCGGAAATTGTGCGGCAAATGCTTTCGCCAATTCATCACGGGTCATGGTTTTACCATCGATTCTGGCGACATCGGAAGCCACCAGGGACCAGAGATCGGTTTCCGTCTTTACCGGGGTATTTTGGGCAAAGAGATTGTTTGAGGAAGCCACTAAGGCCATGACAATAATTGAAGTCAGTTTTTTCATTTCATTTCCTTCGTTAATTGGAAAACCAGTTTTGGGTTCTGTTGGCAATTTTCACCAGGATCAACATGACCGGGACTTCGACCAATACTCCGACAATGGTAGCCAGCGCTACCGGCGAAGAAGCCCCGAAAACCGCAATCGCCACCGCGACGGACAATTCGAAAAAATTCGAGGCGCCGATCATGCCTGCCGGAGCGGCGACATTATAGGGAAGTTTGAGCCATCGGCAGGGTATATATGCGATAAAGAAGATCAAAAAGGTCTGGAGGATCAGCGGAACGGCAATCAGGATGATATGCAGGGGATTATTCATGATCACATTACCCTGGAATGAGAAAATGATGATCAACGTCAACAGGAGCCCGCCGATGGTGACATGGTTGAATTTCGGAAGGAAAGTATTCTGAAAATAATCCAGGCCCCTCTTTCTCGTAATCATCCACCTGGTGATAATTCCTCCGGCCAACGGAATAACCACAAACAGCAGAACCGAAAGGATCAGCGTACTCCACGGAACTGAAACATCACTTAACCCCAACAGGAACTTGACTATGGGAATAAAGGCAATCAGGATGATCAGATCATTGGTGGCGACCTGAACGACGGTATAAGCAGGATTGCCTTTGGTCAAATGACTCCAGACGAAAACCATGGCCGTACAGGGAGCTGCTCCAAGCAAAACCGCGCCGGCAAGATAATCCCGTGCCAGATCGGGAGCAATCCAGTTCCTGAATATCACATAGAAAAACAAGGCGGCAATTCCGTACATGGTGAATGGCTTGATCAGCCAGTTGACGATCCAGGTTACAAACAGTCCCTTCGGATTTTTTCCGACATTCCTGATGCTTTCAAAATCTACTTTCATCATCATCGGATAAATCATCAGCCAGATTAGGATGGCTATCGGTACAGACACCTGATAATACTCAAATTTGCCAAGGAACTCCGGAATGCCCGGCAGGAATTTACCGATCAGCACTCCGGCGACCATGCAGAGAATAACCCACACGGTAAGGTATTTTTCAAAAAATCCGATTCCACTTGTTTTGCTCATAGCTACTCCTCAAATACAGAGGGTATTCTGTTGACATACGCTTTGATTTCATCGCGTACCCTGCGATAACAGCCCAGTTTTTCCTCTTCCGTAACGAACTGCTCCGCGCATTTGGGAGGATCGTCAAAACCGGCATGGATCACTTTGGTGTTTCCGGGAAAGACGGGACAACTTTCATTGGCATTGCCGCATACCGTTACCACATAGTCAAATACCGTTTCCGGCAATTCGGCAACAAGTTTTGAATATTGAGCGGAGATGTCGACTCCGGATTCAGCCATCACCTTCACCGCATAGGGATTCAAGCCGTGCTTTTCAATTCCGGCAGAGTGCGCTTCGATGCTGTCGCTTTTGAGCGCTTTGGCCCAACCTTCCGCCATCTGGCTGCGACAACCGTTCCCGGTACATAAAAAAAGAATTTTCATGCGTTTCATAATTTGATTCCCAAAGTTACCGTGACCGTGAAATAGATTCCGACCAGCAGGAAGATGACGCCGGTGATTTTCTGCGCCCATTTTTCAAAAATAGTGATTTTGTTGTAGGCTTTGCCGATTTTGTTGGCTCCGAATGCCAGCATGAACGCGAAAAGCAGAACCGGCAGTCCCGTGGCGACGCCGTAAACCGTCGGCAGCAGGAAGCCGGATTCGAACTTCACAGCCAGGGGCAGCAAACTGCCGAAGAACAACGCCGCCGAGGTCGGGCAAAGGGATAACGCGAAAACGATTCCCAATAAAACGGCTCCGAGGATACCCAGCTTCTCCACTCGCTTCCGCAGCTTTTCACCGATGCCGCCTGACGTTGACGGCAGAGTGATCAGCCGCAGGAGAACCATCGCCACCAGGATCAGAAGCGGTCCCATGATCAGGTTCATGTACTTCTGAAGGGCATGGGAAAGCTCCGGGGCGGCCAGGAGTCCTTTTACCAGCAGGATGCCGAGCAGCGTGTAAGTCAGAGTTCGACCAAGTGTGTAGAGGAGCCCGGCGCCGAGCACCAACGGCACGGAGCCGACTCTACGGCCGACAAAGCTGATCGCCGCAATGTTGGTCGCCAGCGGACACGGACTGATCGAGGTCAGAAACCCCAGCCAGAACGCGGTCGCGATTGCAAGTGTCATTTCATCCATTCACAAATTACTCCGCCAGCATTTTGTCCAGGCCGTTTTGAATATATTCCGTGAATTTGGCCGGTTCGCGAACGAGGGGCCAGACCGCATCGAATTTTTCATATTTGTCGCCTTTCTGCATGACCACGCTGCGGGTACTCAACTCAAAATCCTTGATGAAGTGTTCGTTTTCCGACGACTCAACATTGACCGAACGCATGACCACTTTACCATCGGCAATTTGAGCGGAATATTTGCCTGAAATTGCTTGTTTGGTCAGTTCTTCGATTTTATTGCAGGTCATACAGCGCTGGTTGCCGTGAAAATAGTAAACCACCACTGTATCTTTTGATACCGGAACCGCCGAATTTTCAATGTTCATACCGCTTTCCGCGCCGTCCGTTTTGCTGGACTTCATTTCACGCGCCACCATTGCGATGATACTGAAAACAACCAGAACCAGCAGTAAAATCGTCAGGATTTTCTTCCCGTTACCTTTTGCGCCACCGGCGCAGCAGGATGCCGATTCAGTACCGCCGGTGCAACAGGATGCCGAAGCGGTTTTATCTCTGCAACAGCCAGGCTCGTTTTCTGTTTTCGCAGAAGTGGAAACTGTTGCAGTTGACGCATCACCTTTCAGATATTTAGCGATTTCATCCGGTGAAAGTACCTTGCCGGTACTGACGATTTTCCCGTCGATTCCCATAGCCGGAGTCATCATCACTCCGGCATCGGTAATGGCATTTATGTCAGTGACTTTTTCAATCTCAGCGCTCAGGCCGGTTGACTGAATCGCCGCTTCCGCATTCGCCGCGAGTTTTTTGCACTTGTCGCATCCGCTGCCGTAAATTTGAATTTTCATGATCGTTTCTCCTGTCTAAGTTATGTTAAAAAATAGTTGAACATATAGCCGCCGATGACCGCGGTCAGAAATACCAGCGCCACGATTCCGGCCACGACTCTGGCTTTGAAGATCGACAACAGCATTGACATTTCCGGGATCGCCATCCCGGCACCGCCGATGATCAGCGCGATCACCGCTCCAAGGTTCATACCTTTTTGCGCCAGCGCCAGCCCGATGGGAATGGCGCTCTCGGTCCGGATGTAAAGTGGAATACCGAGTAATGCGGCAATCGGAATCGAAAAAACATTGTCCGGCCCGGCCAGCTTCAGCACCCATTCCTGCGGGATATAGCCGTAGATCACGGCTCCGATGGCCGTACCGATAACCAGATAAACCAGCACCGAAAGCAGATCACTGTAAGCTGTTTTGAATGCCGATTTCAGCTTTGCCTTGAAGCCGATTGTCGCTGTTTCCTGAGTATTATCATCGCAGCAGCCGGATGTTTTTCGTTCGACGATTTTACGGACATAGCGGTCCGTGCGAAGGATCTGCATGATCCAGCCTCCTGCCAAGGCGGTAAAGAAGCAGACAATAAAATAAATCAGGCAGGCTTTCCAACCCATCAACGTCCAGACCATGCCAACGATAATCGGGTTCAGCAATGGCGACACCAGCAGAAAAGTCATGATCGGCCCGATCCGCACCCCGGCATTGAGCAATCCCAACGTCATCGGTACGGTCGAACAGGCACAAAACGGCGTTACACTACCCAATATCGCCGACAATAAGTATCCCGTCGGTCCTTTCCGTCCGAGCAGTTTCTGCAGTTTGTCATGCGGAATGTACTGCAGAACCAGCGCCACCACGGTACTGATCGACAGGAAAAGCAAAACCAGCTCCAGAAAGATGAAGCCAAAGTATCCTAATGTATCCAATAATGTATTCATAAATTCTCCAGTTTAATGTGTTGAGGTAATGTCAATAGTACCTCAAACGGGCGGAGAAAGTGCAAACCCGAACCGGTTACAGCAGATTGGATTTTTGCAGCAATTCATCTGTTACAGGCTCCCGAATATAAAGCCGCATATGGTTGAAAACAGGACGACCAACGTTACGAATGCAAATGTTTTTTTGAAGCCGAGAACACCGTTGATCACCAGCATGCTCGGCAGCGACAGCGCCGGCCCGGCCAGCAGCAGAGCCAATGCCGGTCCTTTGCCCATGCCGGCGCCGATCAATCCTTCCAGAATCGGCACTTCGGTCAACGTGGCGAAGTACATGAATGCTCCGGCAAATGAAGCGAATAAATTTGCCATTAAAGAGTTGCCGCCAACCGATTCTGCAATATATTCACCAGGGATTAGACCCTCGTGCCCGACTCGACCAAGCAATAATCCTGCAATCAATACGCCAAATAACAATAATGGCATAATTTTTTTCGCAAAGTCCCAACTGGTTTCAAACCAGTTTTTCAGTTCAGTATCTTTTTCTGTACTGGTGAATATCCCGATTCCAAGAAATCCGGCAGTAAACGCCAGTAATGGATTAGCGGGAAATAGTATTGCCAGTGCGATGACTGGAATCCCAATGGCGCTTAGTTTCCAAGGTTTTAGCCCATAATAACGCACTAACATAAAACCTAAAATCACTGCCGAAATTGAAGTCAAATACCATTTAAGACTCCAGATCGCATTCCAGAGTCCTTCGCTTTCTTCGGTCTTGCCGAGATTTGCGAAAACCAAAATTGCTACCATACTGCCGATATAAACGGTATTTTGCCACAAAGGATGGGAAACTTCTAATTCTGGTTCATTAGCAGCGAGGCGAGCTTTTTCCGTTTCTTCTTTGTAGAAAATCAGATGCATGCCCAAACCAATTACGATTGACATTGCGATCGCTCCGATGGCGCGCGCAATGCCGAGTTCAAAACCCAACACTCGGGCAGTTAACACAATCGCCATGATATTGATGGCAGGGCCAGAATAAAGGAAAGCCGACGCTGGGCCAAGGCCGGCACCCATTTTGTAAATTCCGGCAAATAGTGGTAGAATAGTGCAGGAACAAACCGCCAAAATTGATCCAGACACTGAGGCGACTAAATAAGCCAGCCATTTTTTAGCTTTCGGGCCGAGATAACGCATGACTGCGCCTTGACTGATAAAAACCCCGATTGCGCCAGCAATAAAAAATGCCGGAATCAAGCACAATAACACGTGTTCACGCGCATACCATTTCGTTAGTTCAAGAGACTCGAGAACGGCATTATTGAAGCGTACGGAGCCGACTGGCAGATAAAAAAAGAGTAAAAATCCACCAGTTAAAATGGTCAGCGGTTTCCATTGTGTTTTCCACATGATGATTTTCCTTAAATATTTAGCATTAATGAATTATAGGGTTTTTAAACAATCAATAAAACTAGTAACACAGAGACAGGATAATTTATAATAAACCTGTTTTCCCCGTTTGTCATCTTCAACGACTCCTGCCCGTTTCAACACTTGGAGGTGTTGAGAAATGGTCGAGAAATCCACTCCCACGGCATCCACAAACTCACAGACACAATGTTCTTTGCCGTCAGCGAGTTGTTCGACAATCCACAATCTGGTTTGATGTCCAAGTGCTTTAAAGATCGCGGCTTCTTTTTCGTAGCTGTTCTTTTCAAATATAAGCATTCTATTTTCCTATTTTCCTATTTTGTCATTTGGTAATATGACCTAATGACAAAATATTGCAAGAATAGTTTTAAGATTTTTAAGAATAATTTTTCTGTTTTAAGATCGTGACGATATTTTATAAACTCATATCAACACTCTGTAAATGTTGTCTATAATTCACGCGCGCATAATGCGCGCGCTAATTCAGTACACAAATTATCTCAATTATTCTTTTCTTTTTCTGCAGTTTTTGCATTTCGTGTGGTTAAATTATCTCCGGTTTCTGTTCATTCTTTGAACCATTTTGGTATGCCACGTTTGCGGAGTTTGTTGACAATGCGTTGGCGCAGAGATTTTATTTGGGTGGTGGAATGGCACAGGCCAGGGTCACGCCACGGTATTCCGGCGGTAGATTTAAGGATGATATTCGAGTTTTTATCAGCGAGTTCGTTTATTCCTGAACGTTGTGCAATGATGCCACCGCGACGTCGGCCAAACGCTTTCGTTTCTGCAACGCCAAAACCTAGTTGTAAAAAAGCACCAAGCACCGGATACGCGGATGAATAGGTGGTAATTACTCCATCAGGTTTTAGAACTCGTTTAAGTTCACGAATGAAGTCATAACTCCACAATTCTGGGTTGGTATCGGGGGAAAATCCATCCATGAAGATTATATCGAAATGTTGCGAGGGCAGTGTTTGCACCGAGTCGCGCGCATCGCCATGTAGCAAACGTATGTTTCCCCAAACACTATTTTTCTGTAATGTCGCGATCATTTTATAGTGAAGCGATTCTGGCTCGAATAACTTTAACGCAGCGTCTAAAGTCCGCAGATCTTTTTCTAGCGTGATAATTTCTACCGTCGGATTGGCTTCGAGCGCCGCGGCGGCGTTGTATCCGAGTCCGAATCCGATATCTAGTAACCGTGGATTTTTCAGTTCGGCGATTTTTGACGGCTGAACAAATTTTATGATTGCTTCAGTCTTTGCGCCAGCAACGCTGTGAAAATGTTGATGATATTCAGGATGATAAAGGGTTGGACTGCCGTCGGCGGTAATTATGCGCATGCCATCACCGCCAGCCATTAAACCCTGCACGTAACTGATGAATTGACTTTTTTTCATCCACCATTTAGGAGCGATAACCGGTTCAAAACTAGGATCAGCCATTAGTCTCATCACTAGCCAATCATCCGGTAATTGATGTAGGAAGCGAACAGCCGCCGCTGCATATTCGTATTCGTTTAATGGTTCCACCTCAATCTCTTTGGCGGCATACATTGTTGCTAACGGCGTATTGCGTAAAATCATTAGCTGATGCAATTTCACGGCTTGGAACGGCAACGTTCTTAAGTCCGCGGCCGTTTGGTCAAAATCCGCAATAGTTTCGCCCGGTAAGCCCAGAATAATATGTGCGGCAGTTTTTATATTACGTGCTGCCAATGCTGTGGCCGCTTGGCGTACGGCATCAAAGTCATGGCCACGCCGAATCAGTTCAAGAGTCCGATTATTCGAAGTCTGCACTCCAATTTCAATCCAGAGTTCATAGCGTTTCCCAAGTTCTTCGAGCAAGTCTAGGATTTCTGGACCTAAACAATCGGGGCGAGTCGCGATGATTACCATTTGAAAATCTGCCAGTGCCAATGCTTCTTCGTACCATGCGCGTAGCTGTTTTGGATCGCCGTAAGTATTGGTGAATGATTGGAAATAAGCAATATAACCAGCATTGCCGCGATAACGACGCTGCACGTATTCGAGTCCAGCTGAGACCTGTTCTTTTAGCGAAAAATTATGGCGTAAATGGCGCGCGCGATTGCCGTCCGAAGCACAGTAGATACAGCCGATGCCACCGGATTTTTCACGATTGGGACAGCTTAGCGGTAGATCAATGGCAATACGGTGAAGTGGTTTTCCATATTTTCCATGCAAGTATTCGCTGAATAGTTTAATGTTTTTCATGACGCAGAATAACTCGAAAATTAAATAAAATCAAATATCAAATTGATTTTTGTTCAATTTCAATTACTTTTAAAGAGTATTCGTGATTAACCCAAGGAGATTAAATTATGAGTAATCAGACTAACGTTGTAATTATCGGCGGTGGCGCAGCAGCAGTTTCTGCAGCCAAAGCTTTGCGAGCAGGTGATCCGGAGCTAAAAATAGATATTTATACCAAAGAGAGTATACCTCCTTATTTTCGTCCTTCATTGACATTTGGCGTGATGTCAACGCCTCCAGAACCGCGTTTAATCAGCAAACCTGAATTCTATGTTTCTTCTAATATTGGATTGCATCTGAATATGAATGCGATAGCAATTGATCGCGAAGCAAAAACCGTGACCTTCGCAGATGATTCCAAGATCAGTTATACTTATTTGTTAATAGCTACCGGAACACATCGTGTTATCCCTAAAATTCCAGGCGTTAAGTTGCCAGAGGTTATATCGCTGTGCGATCATAGAGATCTTAAAGCATTACTGGAACTTTTAAAGGTTCGTCGTAACATTGTGGTCATTGGCACTGGCGTATTAGGATTGGAATTGGCGAGTGTACTGTTGCAAGTGAAGCATCATGTGACCGTCGTTGGGGCTTCAGGATTACTGAAAAATCAGCTCAATGCTGCTGGACGCGCTTTCTACGAAGAGATTATTAAAAAAGTTCCCGATTTTGAAGTTGTTACTGGCTCTGCGGTTAAAGAAATTTGCGGTGCGGGTCGTGTTGAAGGCGTCAATTTAATTGACGGTCGACATCTCGAATGTGATTTAGTAATTATTTCCGCAGGTGCGACGTCCAATGTAGATTTAGCGCAGCAATGCGGATTGGAGTATGATAAAGGTATTGCTATTGACAATCAGATGCGTACGAGCGATCCAGCGATCTTCGCTGCTGGGGATTGTGCTGAAGTCGCCTGCCAAACCTTTGGTTTGTGGGAACCCGCATTGGCTCAAGGCAAAGTTGCCGCCAGTGCTATCCTAGGAAAACCGGAGATATTCCATTGTAAATGTTACGGTGGTTTCCTCAATGCATTCGGCACTAAGCTCTACTCCATTGGCTTTGTTGATGGTGATGACAGTGTGGAAATGCGTGATGACGCAAATAAAAATTATAGCCAAATATTTTTCGGTGGCGATAGCGTTGTCGGTGGTTTCATGATTGGCGATACTAATAAAATGATGGCGTTGACCAAAGCCGTTAACGAACAATATACCAAAGCGCAGGCTAAAGAACAGGGTTTGTTCTAGCCCAATACATAAGCGCATTTAACCACAGATAAAGCAACAACATCGACTTCAAATGGGTAAAAGTATTTGCGGTTAAATATATAAGGATTGAAGTATGAGTAATCAGGATAATGTGGTAATCATCGGCTCTGGTGCCGCTGCGGTTTCTGCAGCCAAGGCATTGCGAGCCGGCGATGCGGCACTACAAATCGATATCTATTCAGACGAACAAGTTGCGCCCTATTTTCGGCCTTCGCTGACTTTGGCGCTGACTTCAAATCCTCCAGAACCGCGACCAATGAATAAACCTGAATTCTATGTCAATGCCAATATCGGATTACATCTTGGAATGCTCGCGGTCAAAATTGATCGCGAAGCTCAACTAGTTGTTTTTTCTGATGACTCAAAAGTCGCTTATGGGCGGCTTCTGATTGCGGTTGGTGCACATTGTTATATTCCGCAAATTCCTGGAATTGGATTACCGGAGGCGATGTCGTTACGCAATCACAAAGATCTCAGACGGTTACAGGGATTTTTAGAAATACCACGCAATATTCTGGTTATTGGCGCTGGTATGTTGGGGTTAGAATTAGCGGCAAAACTGTTAGAATTAAATCATCGGGTAACGATGGTCGAATGTGCTCCAGGGTTGTTGCATAAACAACTGAGTGCGACTGGTGGTGATTTTTATGAAGAGCTGATTAAAGATGTTGTTAATATGAAAATCGTTACAGGTTCAGCAGTTAAAGAGATTTGTGGTTCTGATCACGTTGAAGGCGTGAACTTAGCTGACGGCCGCCATTTTGAATGCGATTTAGTGATCATCTCCACTGGGGTGATCTCCAATGCTGATTTGGCCAAACAATGTGGGCTGGAAAGTCGTCATGGAATTGTTGTCGATCATCTGTTGCGCACCGTCGATCCAGCGATCTTTGCCGCTGGTGACTGCGCTGAAGTCGAGTGTCGAAACTTCGGTTTATGGGAACCCGCGTTAGCTCAAGGCAAAGCCGCCGCTGGCACGATCCTCGGCGAATCTGATGGTTTTCAATGCAAAAGTTACGGCGCTTTCCTCAATGCGTTTGGTACCAAGGTTTATTCTATCGGTCAGGTCGACGGTGATGATTATTCTGAAGTGCGCGATGACGAAAAAAAGGACTTCCGTAAAATATTTTTCGGTGGTGGCAACGTCATCGGTGGTTTTATGATTGGTGATACCTCCAAAATGCTGCAATTAAGTCACGCAGTCAACGAGCAATACAACAAAACCCAAGCCGCCGAAGCCGGCTTGCTCTAGAGCGTTGAAGAGGGGAATCCAACCACGAAAAACACGAGAAACACAGGGGAAGTTTTAAGTATTGGGAAGGGATTTTTTGTCCACGAATTTCACTAATGTTCACGAATAGGGGAAGTGTTTTTCCTGGGAACGCGTAACCCCATCTCCGGCTTTGTATTTCCATGAAGTTCTGACTAAAATAATCGTAGAAAGTGATTGCTTAATTAGCGCGCGAATTCAAGATGGCACTTACATCATTCTTTTCTCTGAGTCTCAGTGTCTCTGTGTTAAATTCCTCTTTCCCTATCTCTTTTTTTCGTGGTTTTCGTATTTTTCGTGGTTAAAATTTCCTCCTCAACTCAGATACGTGGGTGTAAGCGTTTTTGGTGATGATCGCGGATTGCCCATTGGGCATTGGGTGATGTGACATCGACGAAAGTCCCAATGGTCGGTAGACCGTAAATTCGAGATTCTTTGACTAGTTTCGGAAAAAGATCATCTTCTAACGAGCAAGGAATATCCTGTGGCAAACTTTGTAGTAAGGATTTTTTCAGCATATAAATTCCAGCATTAACTAAGCCTGGATCGCGAAATTTGTTTTTTCCCTCGAACTTATAGATTAGATTATCATCGTAAAATAAAACTCTACCGAGATTTTCTACATTTTCCACGTTCGCCAACAACATTCCGGCGTCGGCTTGAGGGATGCCTTGGAACCAATTGACAAAACTGGAGATGTCGCAGGCAATGTAGGCATCGCCGTTCAGTACCAACAGTTCTTCATTATCCAGCAGCGGCATTGCGCGAACCAGCGCTCCGCCAGTGCCGCACGGTTCTTTTTCGCGTGAATAAATGATTTCGGCGCCGTGATATTCATCCCCAAACTTATTTTTGACAATATCAGCTGTGCCGTCACATGCACAAATTACGATTTTAGTAATCCCAGTTTTGATGATTTGAATCGCTAGGTAGTCAAAAAGAGTTTTTCCTGAGAACTTAACAAAGAGCGGTGGCGGTGTGCCGTCAGGTAGATCGCCGCCTGCGAGTATAACTGCTGTAATTTTTCCATTTTGGTCTTTCATGAATGCCTCCGTTAGTGAGTTTGCTGATGATTATCGTTGCATACATGTTATGGCATCAACGGTTCAAAAACTAAAAATATAACTTACAATAATAACGCAAAGTTTTTATTATGCAAGTTTCGGCGTGGATTTTTAGGGAAAGAATCTGGAGGAAGAATTTAGGAGGGGATTGTTGTCCACGAATGACACGAATGGTCACGAATGGGAAAAGAAAAAGTATTTATTCGTGAAAATTTGTGAAATTAGTGGATAGAAAAAGAATTAGGAAGGGGATTGTTGTCCACGAATGACACGAATGGTCACAAATGGGAAAAGGTTTTTTCTGGGAGCGCGGAGCCCCAGCTCCGGCTTTATATTCCTATGGAACTATGACTGAAATAATTGTGTAAAATTATTTTTTAATTCACGCGCGCATAATGCGCGCGCGAATTAAAGATGGCACTTATATCATTTTTTTCTCTGAGTCTCCGTGCCTCTGTGTTAACTCTCCAACTCTCCAACTC
>DLIO01000139.1:46428-48954 GCA_002483765.1 Lentisphaeria bacterium UBA7640
AAACTTAAAACTTAAAACTTAATGACATTGGCGGCTTGGTCAGCATGGCGCAGTGTTTCAACGATTTCGGCCAATTTGCTGACGGTTTCATCAATCATTGCGGCGTCATTGTCCCAGCCTAGTGAAAAACGTATTGCGCCGAGCGATTCATGGCGGCTCAAACCCATTGCCTCAAGAACTCGCGAACTGCTGTTGCGTCCGCTACTGCAGGCCGAGCCGACAGAAACCTCAATTCCAGCCATGTCAAGCCGTGTCGCTATTAAACCTGCATCTAAACCGGTAAAGCTAACATTCAACGTGTTGGACACGCGTGGTTCGTTTGCGCCATTGATCGTAACATCTGGTATTTTTTTTAAAATTTGATTTTCTAGATGTTCAAGTAGTGCGGAACAATGTTCCTTGTATTGATCAATTTTTCGTCGTGCAATTGTGCAAGCTACTCCCATCCCAACAATCGCCGGAACATTATGAGTGCCTGAACGTCGGTTGCCCTCTTGACCGCCACCGCGGATTAATGGCGTAAGTTTTATGCCACGTCGAACAAATAACGCGCCAACTCCTTTAGGGCCGTAGATTTTATGCGCAGACAACGACAGGAAATCAGCGTTGAGTTCCTGCACATTGACTGGAATCTTGCCTACTGCTTGCACTGCGTCCAGATGTAACAATGCTCCGGCATCGTGAACTATTTTTGCGACGCCGTCTAAATTTGTGATTACTCCAGTTTCGTTATTGGCCAAAATCAACGACACTAACGCAGGTGAATGCTGTTCTAAAGCCTTCTTCAGCGCGTCCTGTAGCAATTGGCCGTTACGCGTTAGCGGTAAAAAAACCGCACCAGTTGCCAGTGCTGGTTCATAAACCGAACTGTGTTCGCCACCGCCAGCAACGATTTTTCCGTCAGCATGAGCAATTATCGTGTTATTAGCCTCGGTGGCACCACTAGTAAAAATAATTTCATCAGCGTTGGCGTCGATCAATTCCGCGACTTGAACCCTTGAACGATCAACTGCGGCAGCAGCGCACCGTCCTGAAGCATGAGCACTAGAGGGATTACCGAAGCTTTCGCGTAACCATGGCAACATGCTTTCCAGCACTTCCGGATTTAGCGGTGTGGTCGCATTGTAATCTAGGTAAATCCGTTTCATTTCACAACTCGCCTAGAGCATGTGCTAAAATTAAATTGGCTTGTTTGGCCGCTGCAATGCCGACTCGCGGTGCGCAAGGCGGTGAACCAGGCCCAGTCTCGCTTTCGGCATCGCCGACAACATAAAAGTTATGATTGATTTTTCGCGTTACTAAAAAATCAGAATCCTGCCAGCCAGCAAGGCCTGAAGCTGCGATTAAGAGCACTTGTGAATGGTAAAAACGCTCTACCAACATCTGTTTCTCTTTTGGCAGGTCGAATGCCTCGACGATCACAGTGCAGCCGTGAAAAAGCTCTTGAGCATTCTCAGCGGTAACGCGTTCATTGTGGATTTTTAATTTTAAATGTGGATTCAAGCGCATCAAGTTGTCACGCAGCGCTTCGACTTTTGGCATTCCAACTTGATCAGGGAAAAAAAACTGTCGATTCAAGTTGGGCGGTTCCACGAGGTCAAAATCAACCACGGTTAGGTTTTTGAAGCCACTGCGCACTAGATTCATCGCACAATTCGAACCCAGACCGCCGGCACCGGCGATCCCAACTCGACATGCTTCAATGCGCATCAGCTGCGCTTCGCTGAAATAACTCAGCAAACCGCGCCGTAAGATGTGGTCATCATTCATTAGCCGCCTCCGACAAAGCTCACTGCCAAAATTTTATCGTTATCTGTTAATACTGTTTCTGCCCAGGACTTGCGTTCAATTAGCTCACCATTGAGTTCAATTACGGTATTCTCTAGATTTATCTTGAGCGAAAGCAAAAAATCAGTAAGATTGATCCCAGCAGTCGCAGGGATGGTTTTGTCATTGAAATAGATATTCATATATATTCCTCGTATTTTTTTATGGTCTAGAGGTAAAAATTTACAGCCAAAAACTACCATTGCAATAGACAAAATACTCCATAGCGTGTAGATTGTGTTCAAAGAAGAGAATTTAGAACTTAGAATTTAGGAGTTAGAATGGGAAAGCGATAATTTTAACCACGGAGGCACAAAGAAGGCACAAAGGACGCAAAGGAAAAACATTGTGAACTTTGTGAACATTGTAAAAAACTTCGCGCTCTTTGTGGTTAAATCCTCAGTCTTTTAAAGTTCCGCTCCCGCTCCGGCTTCTAACTCCTAGCTCCTAAATTCTAAATTCTAAATTCTAAAACTAATTAAAACTTGAGGTGAAATTTTGGAAAACATTGAAATAACTATTGATCGCATCGCTTATGGTGGTGCTGGTGTTGGACGGCTTCCGAACGGCAAAGTCTGCTTTGTTCATGGTACTGCACCAGGTGAAACAGTGTTAGTCGCACTGACTGACGAAAAGAAAAACTTTGCTAATGCTGAACTGGTTGAGATTATTAAACCTCACATTTCGGAGTTGTTATAA
>DLIO01000073.1 GCA_002483765.1 Lentisphaeria bacterium UBA7640
GACCGGAAATAGACCCTTATTTAGAATCAGCATTTTTGGAGCAATAAACGGATCGGCGTGACATAAGAGCAGTGAGTTCAGTAATCGCAATTCCGAAAAGCTGATTATGAAAGATATGATCCAAACGTTTCTGTAAATCAGGGATTTTATTTTCTAGCCCTACCTTTAATCTTTTGGCTATCTCGCGAAGAAAAACACCAGATTTACATACGGGATCAAGAAAACGCGTTTCTGGGTCCGAGAACAGCTCCTGTGGGAGCATATCGAGAATCTCATTAACTACATCTGGGGGAGTAAATACTTCATCGCTGCTTAGATTTGCCAAACATTGAAGCACATCAGGTTTATAAACCGAGTTTAAAAAGCCACTAGCTGGATTAATATCCTCGTTTATAGGCTGTTCAGGCATAATTGTTTTCTCCTTTTACCGCTATTTTTAAATAATGGGTCAATGGGTATTCCTTTACTGGCATAGGTTTAAAAATATCTTTGCCAGAATCATTTCTCAAAACGCGATGGGTTGGTTTTTTCGGTTCACCAAACAGATCCATCTGTTTAGGTTGTTTATCAATTTGGGCTTCAGTTCCATCTAAAGGCATAGCATCAAAACGAAATTCACGTCGTTTAAAATCATTTCCAATCCTGCCCCACTCTGTAAAAATAATCTGGTCAAGGCCAAGAATACCTGGAATTGTAACTTTATCTTGGGTGTTAATAGCGTCTCCAAGCAAAATATTTTTATCTAAAATATATTTTGCGGTATTAATTAACTCTTCTTTTGGTTCATAGCCAACTATCCGTTGATACGACGCGATATAGTAAGTAAGAAGAGAAGATTTTGCGGCATCAATACTGTCTTGCAAAATATCAATCCCATAAATACTGCTTAGTGCGATCAATGAGTCTGGCTCATAGAACGGGGCTTTCCATCCAATACGCTTTTCTGATTTTTTTAGCTTTTTCTCTGTCTGGGCAAGTTTGCGTTCAATTACAGTCAATTTCCTTTCCAGAATAACAATCAGAAAATTTCCCGTTCCACATGCGGGCTCAAGAAAACGAGACTCAATACGTTCAGTCTCCTGTTTAACTAAATCCAGCATAGCATCAACTTCACGGCGAGCAGTCAAGACTTCGCCATGATCGACCACTCTTTTTTTACTGATTACCTGTTTTTCTTTATCCTGCAACATTTAAGCCTTATTTTTTTATAACAAGCTACCCATAGCTAAAGAGTATTTTTCGCTTTTTAAGCAAAAGCACTGTAAGAGAAGATAGTTTACATTTTTCGAAAATTCAAATCAGTCTTTAGCTCCCTCAAAGTAATCTTACTTCAACTGTTCAGAAAATCATCAAAAGATAGAGAAATTACCCACCGCCTTAAAGTTATTTATCTATTTCCCGAATTTATTATTGACCTGATTGACAAGCATTTTAATGACGTAACTTATATCTCTAATTCACGCGCGCTAATTAAAAACTCAAATTACAGAGATTTCCTAGGTACTATTGCATTTTGTGCCAACAAATAAATATTTTTTTGAGTTTAAAAGGGAAAGCATACAAAACAATAATTTTTTGGGCAAGAAATTGTACCGTACTGATAACCAATAAAAAAGTTTTGAAGTTTAAAGGTTTCAAACAGTTTTTTCTTTGTTTTGTTAAATTTTCCCTGATACTTGCGAGAACTTGGAAAACGTATAAAGATATTCCAACTTTCCGTCTGTGGCTCAAATCCTGATCTGGGAAAAACATCAATGCGCCCCACCGCGTGGCGCAGTTTTAAGCGTTCGTGGTAGCAAGCCGGGATTTATCGGATTGGACGAGATACAATTATTCCTTGAGTATATGATTTTCAAATGATGAAATACTATCTTTAAATCCCGAAATCTTTTCTTCTATTTGGGAAAGAGAAGTGACTTGAATATCAACTTCAAATATTTTTTTTACTGTTTTCTTGGCCATTTGGTTACTAATAATTTGCAGTAAGCGAATAGGTGATATCGTCCATTCTCCGGCATAAAATGCTCCAAATATAAATGTTATTATGTAAAGCAATATACCAGTCAAAGTCAAACAGGATACAAAAAATGCTATTTGACTTACTGTGTTTGTGTTATTGAACAATTCGGTCTCTACTTTATAATATATTTCTGGAAAAAACACCATAAAAATAATGGGAATTAGAAAAGCACAGCAACAAATAAAAATCGTAATTACACGTGTTGAATATTTATAGACCAGCTTTGCAACTTTGTAGTAGTAAAGTTTTTTTTCTGCTGCTTGAATTCTTGTTAGTACTTGCTTCGTATTCTCATTTCTTTGGTTTGAATCTTGAAATTCTATATTAATTCCCTCAATGGATTTTTGCAATTCTTGCTTTTCTAACTTATCCTTTTTTACATGTTTTTCTAATTCTCGCTTTTGGGCGATTACATCATTAAAAGAACTTTGTAACTCTTTTTTTTCTGCATTTGTATTTGCAATAGACTCGTGTATTTCTTGTTTTTCCCTTTGGGCGATTTTGAATTTTTCATTATATAGCGATTCAATTTCGAGTTCTTCTGCATCAACACGCGCAATATCGCTAGAAGTAATCAAATTATTGGCATGCACTATTGCTGTTACTGCTGCTGTAGATTTATCGTTTTTTTGATAACTTCCTAATTTTGTTATAAACGAGAGCAATTGACTCGTATTCGTATAGCATTGATTAGCCAGCGCAATAACAATATTTATAATTCCTTCATTTGAAGTCGTTTTTCGTTGAAGCCAAAATAAATTTGCCAATTGGACCTCAGACACACATTCATGAACCCCCGCTTCTGCGGAATTAGTTTGGTTCCAATGAGTAAGCTTGAGGTCATTTGTAAGTATGAAACATTCCGTATCAACAATTGAATTGCATAGTGAAGTCCTATGTTTTTTACAGTATTCAACAAGATGTATATCATGCTTTGCCAGAATGCGACCATGCGGATAGTTAACGCCTTTGGCATCAATTAATGATTGCAAAAAATCTTCATCAAAATCCTCATCGCATTTATCATCTTTATCGATGACAATTCCCATATCAGTTAATAACTTTTCGATATTATTTGAAATGGCTAACAAATCAGTTTTTGTCTTCCCTCTATTATAGGCGGCTAAAACGCCTGTGGTACGTATTTTTATATGTCGCAAAAAGTCGCGAGTTTTTGCGGAGTACGGTGTGATTTGCTGCAAAAAGCTCCTTATGCTTGCTTGAACTTCTTTTATCGAGCATGGCAATACTGTTATTTGGGCATTTAACTCTTGTATGTATCCAAATGTCTCTTTGGCCATTGTGCATTCATACTGATTCTGAATATCCAACAAGCGCATTATAAAATTAGTATCTAATATGATTTTTTTGACTTGAAGTTCGCTTTTTTCAACTTTTTCTATTTCTTCCGTTGTCAAATTCAACAAGCAAGCTTGAGTGGCTCCCGTGTATAAAAGAAGTAACGCTTTATATGGATTAGAATTTTCTTCTTTTATTATTACGATAAATTCTACTAAGTCAAGAAGGATTTCATTTGAGTCTTCATAAAAAAAATCATTTGAGACTGTTGGTTTTTCACGTTTAATCATATTTTGCAATATGTCCGCATTATTAAATACGAATGAGCATATAATATCTTTTGCTGCATCGCAACCTATGTTTTCCCCTTTTCGCTTAAGAAATACACGAAATTGCTCAAAAAGTTCTTGGAGATAATTATCAATGCTATCTTGCCTTGTACTTATTTTGCTTGTATCTACAATGTTGATTTCGTTACTCGCCTTGTTGAAGATAATAATTCCTTTCTGTTCAATTAAAGAGAGTAAATTATGTAGAGTTGCACTTGGGATTATTGTATGGTAAGTCTTATCAATCAAACTTACCAAATTATTCCAAGTAATAAATTTTTTCTTTGAATTGATAATGATATACTCAATTAAAGGTGAGAAACTCGATATAATATCTTTTGATTCGTCAAATAACACAGCGGCATAAGAATAGGCCATTAATTTTTGCATCGTATGTTCTGATTGTGTTGGCATTTTATCCTTTCCGCTTTAAAACTTTGATGTGTTCTATCTTTTCCATAAATTTTATTTCCATTCGGTTATCATACATGGCCAATAGCACGACTGAAATTATTAGAAAACCACTTCTGTTTCTTAACAAGAAATAGAACTGACAGGTTCATGCGCAAATATCAGCTGAACGGCTAGTTGTCCGCCACTGTAATCAACTTATTGAAAATAATATCTGTTATTTGCCGAAAGTCAAACCAAAGATCAAAAATATTTTAGAAAATCGATATTTGGGATTTACAATCCGGCAAGTCCTTATCCCTCCCATAAAGTTCTCCAGAAACAAAAAACGCCGCCAGCCTTTCGCCCAGTGGCATTTCGTTATGACATTATTTCAGCAATATTTCCTCCGGCTCTTTCCAGAGGAGTGGACGCGCCTTCCGGACACGGTTGATGATTAACTACGGTGAATAGCCCACGGAGATGATAGCATCCAGATTGTAAAACTTTATCCCCCAAGTCTGTGTCTTTCCCTCAATCGCCCCACGCTGAGTGGTATGTTCCAAAATGGAACTAACCACTTTTTCTTCTAGTTCCCCGGAGACAAAACTCCACCTCTCCCTTTTTCGTGCTTTTCGTGCTTTTCGTGGTCAAAATTCCCTCTCTTCAACTTGAATTAGATTTTGTTTTAACCACAAAAGGCACAAAGTTTTTCACAAAGTCCACAATGTTCCTCTACTTATTTGTGCAAGGGGTGCCTGCACAATTGCCTTATCCACCATATTTTTGCAAATTTACGCATATATTTGAGGTTTCGTGAAGAAAATTCGCGCCTGCTTGAAAATCTATTTTCATTCGTGCCATTCGTGGACAAAATTTCCCTTTGTGTTCTTTGCGCCTTCTTTGTGTTCTCTGTGGTTAGATTCCCTTTCTCGCGTTTTTGCGTTCGCCATGTCGCATGGTGTGGTAAAAATCCCTCTCTTCAACTTGAATTAGATTTTGTTTTAACCACAAAGGGCACAAAGTTTTTCGGTTTTCAGTTTCATCATTCATCATTCAAGATATCCAGCCTTTTTCAGATAACACATTGTAGGCTAATTCAATTTGCCGGGGTGTGAATTGTTTTTTACGCTCGCTCCATTGATAAACCTTAGTCACCACTCGATCTTTTGACTTAGTATCATCTTTTGTGGCAGTCCAGTGAACTGTGGCAAGAAGTTCCATTCCAAAAGGAGATTCAAAGCCCTCAACTAGTTCAGAAACCTTGTCGAAATGCTGCTTTGTCTGCTGGTGGTCCTGCAGAAATTTAGAAGCCTCCTCATAAGCACCTGGAACAAGTTTCAATTCTTTATCAGGCACATCTCCGCCATCAGTATAGCCAGTTAACAAGTGTCCTTCAACCTCGTTCAAAACATGATGCAGGTTTTCTGCATAGGGGCCATATATGTCCTTTTGATATTTCAGGCGCAGAGGTTCACCACTCTCTTGTAGGAAATACATGAGTTTGTGGACTTCAAGCAGTGTAACAAACGGGTCCAGCAATCCTGCAAAATATCGAGATACAAGTTCAACCAAAGCTGCTCGACCGGGTGTCATTTTAGGCACCTTTCGGCTCTTTGCCATCTTCTCGGCTTCCGGAGCCCCTTTGGGTTCAAAAACAACCACATCCACGTTAGTGTTTTCTCTAAGAGCATTTTCAATACAAGTACGCACCTCTGACCAATTTAGCCCGCCTAAGCCACAGCCAAGCGGAGGAAGAGCTATGGACTTGATATTAAGTTTCTCAATCACTTTAACCAAATCTTGAAGGCCGGACTCAATGTCTTCTAGCTGGCTGGCACTACGCCAGTGTCGCTTTGTTGGAAAATTTATAATATATTTGGGGCCAATCAGTGAGCCTGTTTCATGCACAAACATTTTTCCCGGTACGACTTCTCCCCTAGTGCACGCAGTTGCGTAAAGCTTGAAGTTCTCTGGAAATTGTTTTTTGAACTGCAGAGCAATTCCCCGGCCCATAACACCAACACAATTGACTGTGTTAACTATGGCTTCAGTATCTTCTTTAAAAATATCGCCATTCTTATATTTAATCATAATCAAATCCTCCTTAATAGTACCAGTTTTGTTTAACACTCATTGTTGGTTGGTGCGTTGATGCAGTTAAAATGCTACTCACTTGCTGGTATTGAGCCATGGAGTAAACCCCAATAGCCTCAACCAATTCCCACGGAAGGTACTCTTCAAGTAGAAATTCTGCCTGCTTCTTCTCTTGGCAGTCTGACCAGGAATGAGCATTTACCGCATTCCAATCAATTTCATTCAAATCGGTTAGGGAGCCATAGTCGTTAAAATAATAAGAACCGGCATTTGAATCCGTAAATGCCCAGCGTTTATTGCCTTGCTGGGCCCATTGGACAACGCTATTTAGATCTGCTTGCAGGTGAACAATCGGTCCTTGACCGTCACGATAACTGATGTCGTCATGGCGTCCCTGCGAAATGATATATAGCATTACAGAGCGAGAACAAAAGTAGAACGGTACACATTGACCAACTGTTAATCCAAGGTGGCTCTGTAAATTATTAGTCATGCGCCTTTTCTTAATATGGGACATTCCAATCATGGAGCCACCTAATTTTCTCGATTGAACTGTTGCATCACTCCATATGCACCTTTCTGCAATAATAGAAGTAAGCTTATCAACGTGAACAATATGATAAATTTTAGGGTTCTTTGGTACTAAATTATTCATTTTTACATTCCTCCGTCTCCATTTCTCCTTCATCCTTTAGAGAAATTCCAATTTCCACTAATGCGCTAAAAAGTTTTTTGGATTGTTTTTTCAGCTCAACACGACCGACCTGCCATGCTTCAATCGTCGCTTCCAAACTCTGTCCATTACTACTGGAACCGCTATGAACCTAGAGCGGAATTGAGAGGTTATGAACATTGAGCATACCACCAGTTCCACAAGCTGGATCATAAACGGTTTTGCCGGACTGTGGGTTCAGGATATTGGCCATCAAACAAACAATTGGCCCAGTAATAATATGTGCTGCTGCCCATAAATGACGCTCAATTTCACTTAGCGCGAGTTTATCTTTCTGATCACTCATGGTCGCCCTTCCATCGTTTCATTATCCCCATCTCCAATATCCCGTATTTCTGTCCGCAGATTTCGTAATTTTTAAATTTTGCACTGGCTTGTTCTTCAAATATACTGAAACGAACGAGATAAGTCAAATATTCCCTCATAATACAATATACAAAGATTCATCTTTTTATAGAACTCGGACATGTTTTTCTGACGTAACTTATATCTTTAATTCGCGCGCGCCACATCATTCGATACGGTACAACAATTATGCGCGCGCTAATTGAAGACCCAAGTTACACTGTTTTGTTTCCATATTTTGTCCACCAATTTTACGAGTTAACACTAATAAATACTTATTTATTTCCCCCCTTTCCGCGTGTTCAGTGTATTCCGCGATTAAAATTTTCTCTCAATTTCTTATCTGTGTTTATCTGAGTTCATCAGTGGTTAGATTCCCCTTTCCCGCGTTTATTTTGAAAACCCATTTTCATTCGTGCCATTCGTGTCATTCGTGGACAAACTTCCCTTTGCGTTTTCATGGCGTGACGGGTGGCTAGAGTCTTGGCTTGTTGTGGGAGGATAAAAAATGGTGGAGCATAAGGGAGTC
>DLIO01000102.1 GCA_002483765.1 Lentisphaeria bacterium UBA7640
CCCCAACTCACCCAGCTCACCCAACTCACCCAACTCCCCCAACTCACCCAACTCGCCCAAATCTCCAAACCTCCCAACTCTCCGAACTCTTCAACTCAATTATGCGTTGCTTTGAAAATTTCAACTTCGAATGACTCTGCGTATTTATCTCTTCCAGGATGCTGGGCAGCGATTTCCCGATTCATGTTTAAAATCCTGCGATCAAAGCCGATGCCGCGGGTGTTTAAGTTGCGTTGTTGTTGCGACTGATGAAAACGCAATAACGTGCCTTTGTCTGCTGCTTCTGTTTCGTTGAAATACGTATAAATATCTTCGCGCATTTTGATCGTCCTGGGATCTCGATTAAGTAGTGCGATGAACGACTTGGTGGCAACCCCGCCAAGTCTGGTTAAGAATGTATACATCAGCGCATGATCAGGGTTTTCGTCATTACCATGTGGCATGACGACCACGTCAGGTTCAGTGCGCAGAAAAAAATTCATGACTTTAACAAAATTATCGGTATTGTCAATAATTTCACCATTTTTATCTTCGGATAAACGGAAAAAATGAATCCGGCGCGATGGCAAGCCAAAATAGGCACAGCTGAGGGTTTGTTCACGTTCGCGCACTAGCGCCTTTTCTTGGATGAATGGTGGCGAACAAAAGGAATCTTCGACTCGGGTGGCTCCGGAAGAAGCTACCGTAAGATAAATTCGGCAATCAGCGTTGAAAAATTTTTTCAGTGTGATTGAGACTGCGTCGAAATCATCAGGGTGTGGTGCAAAGACCCAAACCGAGAGATTAGGAGGTATTATTAAATCATTAAACGCCGCCGGGTAATTTTGAGGCAACCAACTAAACATAACGCTCCGGTGTTAAAATAAATTGTTTTGTGGATTATCTTCGGATGGTGCTGTTGATTGGCGATGTGCCGCTTCTTTGCGAGCAGAATTTTCATCAAACTCATCCCATTCCCCTGATTCGCCGTCATCAGAGGTTAAGACCTCGATCCTTTTTTCAAGTTTCTCTAATTTTCTTCGACAAAAGGAAGTCAATTTCATTCCTTGTTCAAAACGGTTCAGCATCTGGTCGAGTGGTAAGTTCCCCTCTTCCATCTGAGCAACGAGAATTTCCAATTTTTCAAGAGCTTCTTCGAAATTAAGCTTATTGAGATCAAGCACGCTATCTGCTTTTTCTGCCATAATAACACTTTCCTTTTAATTTAATACCAATTATAATCATCATACATATAAAGTTTATTACTGCCACTTCAAGTTTGGGAACTATCAAAAAAGAGCTTTTTAACTTTTCTAATCAAGATCATTATTCTTAATAATCCGATCATACCCAACTGATTTTAACTCTTTCATAATACGCTTATAAGCTTTAGGCTTACCGGTTCTTTTACCAGCAATTTCTGGATTTAATATCATAGTCGCATGGTTAAGGTGTTTCATATACTTGCCAAGCTTCTCTGTGGGGATAAATGACATCTGATAACCTTTTTCTATTAGCTTACGGTGTAATGCTTTGCCTGCAGTTTCACCGCTATCAAAAAAACCATCAGTATATTTTCTGATTAATTCAGTTTGATATAAAGCACAGTGACTTCGCAAATAATAATGATTATCCCCCAAACCAACGATTGCACCTGAGCCCCTCCTTGTCAATGGAAACCATATTTTAGTTTGAAAGATATGTTCCAGTCGTTTGGCCATACTCTTAAACCACGGTTTATGTTCTAGTTTCCAGCTTCCGATCCCAGCGATATCATCGGCTTCTTTGATCCTACTAAACAAAAAACTCAACCATTCCGAGGATGTAACGATAGTATCGGTGTGTATTGATAAAACATATTTAGTTTTAACATGTTCCATACCTAAATCCAATGCTTTGGCATGCATTTTGGCAGGGGATTCGTCGGCTATGTCTTTGCGTTCAATCAGTTTAATCCAATTAATGGAACGTAGATATTCCAGTGATTGATCGTTAGAATCATTGTCTATTACAATAACCTTGACTTTATCCAAATCGGTAAATAATTTAATTGAACGCAGGCAAAGCTTTGATAGCCCGAGAGTTTTGTAATGAGGAATAAGTATGGTTAACTCTGGACCTTGAGAATATATATATTGTTCTGGCATTGACATTAGTTCCAAGCAATGTAATAATAAATTTAAAGTTATTGTCTAGTGACTGTTTCTGTTCAACAATATAATCTTTTACCGCTATTTAGCAAACTGTTGAATTTTTTAAACCAGCTCCAATGAATTATTTAGTAAGATTGTTTTTTATAGCATTCGTGATATTTTTAAGATTAACCTGAATTCTTGAGGTATAGTTAATGATTAGAAGTTTATTGTGTTTAGTTTTCTCGGTATTTTTTTTAGTCTCGGCGACGGCAGAAAATCTTGAACTTAAAATACTTTTTACTGCCGATACCCACGCTGTATTTCATGGTTCAAACGGCGGTTGGCTAAAACTCGCCCCGCTTATTAAGCAGGAAAGCGCTGATCGCACTAACACTTTGTTAATTGATTGCGGCGATACTTTGCAAGGTTCTATTGAAGGCGCATTTGACCGCGGCAAAGCCGTGATCAAAACTATGAATCACTTGAAATTCGATTTTTGGGCGATTGGTAATCATGATATTGAGTTTGGATTCCCAACACTGCGAGAAAGAATCAAAGAATTTAATGGTTTTGCGGCTGCCGGCAACCTAGTTATTCCAGACAATGCACCTCAATTGCCCACAATGAAGACTTTTGAACGCAGGGGCGTTAAAATCGCAGTTATCGGGCTAACCCTGCCCGACATGCACGACGATATCCGCATATCTCCAGCATTTGCGGGAAAATCTACCGGAATCATCGAAAACTTGCGTTCGATCATTACAACCGTCCGTGCCGCCAAGCCGGATATAATTATTCTTGCGATGCATTGCGATAAATATCGAGCCGGATTTTCGATTTATGATATTCCCAGAAATTTCCCGGAAATCGATCTGATTTTGGGTGCGCATAGTCACCAGTCGTTTCCAGGCGAAAGGATCAACTCAACCTGGTATGCCCAAACTGCGGCGTATGCTACGGAACTTGGTAAAGTGAGCATTATTTTTGATAATAAAAAACGCCGTATCGTCAGGATCAATTCTGAACTACTTCCAGTCCATCCAGATATTGCCCCTGATTCCGAACTCAAGTTATTATTAAAGAACGATTTTAAAGCAGTGAATTCATTTAAACATCGTAACATCGGGCGTGCCCAATCGCCTATTGCTGGATTTGACCCAAAGCGTCGATTCAATAACCCAGCCGGTTTATTGATGGCCAAAGCCATGATTAACTCAACCGGTGCGGAACTCGCTCTTTTGAGCATGAATTCGAAATATGAATTACGGGATAAAATTTCTGAATTAGACGTTTTTCGCTTAATGCCTTACGAAAATACAGTGGCGGTAATTAAAGTAACGCCGATGGAATTAAAAGCCATTTTGAAAGAACAAATCGTCAAATCGAGTGATTATTATTCACCAGTTTTTTATGGATTAAACGTTGAGTTTAAACGTAAAAATTCGTCCCTTGAAATTTATGATCATAATTTTAAATTGATTTCAGATGACGCCAAATTCACCTTGGCATTAACCAATTATTTAATGATTTCGAGACGATTTCCTGAGTTGCAAAAAATCGCCGCCAAACATCCTTTGCCAAAGCCTCCACAGGAACCATTACTCCGTGATTGTATGCGCGATTGGATTAAAAAGAACAGTCCGATTTCTCCAGACACAGAAGAGTGGTTGATCATTAAAAATTAAATTTAAAGTTTGGCTGTCTGGTTATTACTCTGAAATTGTTCTGGAAAAGGCTATGTTACGGTGTACATTAATAGTTACTTTTAATGCCTCAATAAGCATTAAAACGTCTATTTTAAGCTTTAAATAATAACAACATCTAATATCAGTGGGAAAATATAAAATGATGAAAAAACCAGAACAGTTTCGGGTCGAAACGCGTGAAGAGATGCGCGGTGGTCAAGGACGCGTACGTATTGAACATCTTTGGGAACCAGAAACCGAAATGAAGTCAGCTAATCGAATGGTTTCTCGTCTGATACTTGAACCCGGTAGTAGTATCGGGGCTCATCGCCATGAGGGGGAAGATGAAATTTTTTATATTTTACGTGGTACCGCACAGGTTGATGATGATGGAGAAAACGCCGTTTTGAATGCTGGTGATACTATCTTGACTGGTAATGCTGGACATTCGATTAAAAACATTGGCAATGACACTCTGGAAGTCTTGGCGATCATAACGTTGCACCAGAATGGAACCACTACGAAATGACTTTAAATAGAAATCAATTGTTGGATTTGGCTGAACAGTACTCTACTCCGCTCTATGTTTATGACGGCGATAAAATTCTTGATCGTTACCGCGGTCTTTATAATTTCATCCCCTACCCTAAACTTAAAATACATTTTGCGATGAAAGCAAATTATAATTTTGAAATACTCAAAATGTTATACGCTGCTGGAGCATCGCTGGACACAGTTTCGCCTGCTGAAGTTTTATTAGCGATGAAGGCTGGATTCACCAAAGATCGCATCATTTACACGGCTAATAACATGACTGAAAGTGATGTTGAAGCTGTTCATGATTTAGGTGTCCTCATGAATATCGGTGAACTAACGCGACTCGAAAAATATGGCGAAAAATATCCAGGATCAGAGGTGTGTATTCGTTTTAATCCAGACGTCCGAGACGGAGAGGATATAAAGTTGATGACTGCTGGCGATATGGCGAAATTTGGGATCCTGCTTGATCAAGTTGAAATAGTTAAAACAATTGTCGCCAAATACAATTTAAAAGTTATCGGTTTACACGAACATACCGGTTCAGGATTACAAAATACTGAATCAGTATTCAAAAGCATGAAAAACCTGATGGCTATTGCCACTCCTGAAAATTTCCCAGAACTTCGTTTCCTCGATTTTGGCGGAGGATTTAAAGTTCCATACCGCCCTGATGAGCCAAGTGTAGATTATGCTAAAATGGGAGCGCAAATCACGGAATTATTCATGGATTTTTGTGAGAATTACGGTCGCGAACTAGAAATGTACTTTGAGCCAGGTAAATACATTGTCGCCGAATCGGGCTATCTTTTGGCTAGAGTCAACACTCTCAAAAATAACCATGGACATCTGATTGCTGGGACGGACTCGGGGTTTCCACAATTGATACGACCAGTGTTATACAATGCTTACCATCACGTACAAAATCTATCAAATCCTAATGGGCCGCTAAAAATCTATGATATAGTTGGTAATATCTGTGAAACTGGCGATTATTTGGCGGAACGTCGTGAATTGCCAGAAATTCATGAAGGAGATCTGTTATCAGTAGAAAATGCCGGAGCTTATTGTTATTCCATGGGTGGAGTTTACAATTTACGGCCAATGCCCGCAGAAGTTTTGATACAAAATGGCAAAACCAGACTAGCTCGTCGCCGTTTAAGCAATCAAGAATTGATTGACAATATCATCAAAGAATCACCGTAAAACTTAAGGAACAACCAATCATTATTCGCATGCTTCAAAACTTATTTAACTCCGACTTTGAATTACATTCATTGCAAATGCAGAGCTGAACTTTACCCGCCGATTAGTTCTAAAATAATTATTTTATCTTTGATATCAACGAAAGTAATGGTTATTGGGGAAATATGTTAACCTACCTAATCATGTTGATGATTTGAACAATAAAATGTAGAACCATAACAATAATAACAGTCCATATAAAAACCTTTTTTATTATATTACTGGTGAGAAGTTTTGAAATAGTATTTTCAACTAATGGTTCAAGTTTTATGGCAACCGTTTGGAACGAATCATTATAAAACACTTGCAACCGTTCATCATATTTAACTGCAGTGTCCATCATGTTTTTTGCTATTTCTGCATTGGTTACAAGGTTTTTGCCTGTTTTGGTTGAATGCTCCAGTATTTTCCCAATAAAAAATAGAAGCGGCGGCTGGATCAGCAGTGACCAATGGAGTCTTGCGCCATATCGCTCTTCCAGTTCACTTCTAACTATCTCTGCTGCTTGTGGAGATAGTTTGGAAACCAGAAAAAGTTTATCCATATATCTTCTGGAAGCAAATATTGATGCAACGGTCACTATTAAAACAATGAATAGACTGATGCCAAAAAACAATAACAATAAACCCATGATGGAATAAATATTATTTTCATCAATCCATGTACGATATAAAATCATTCCAAAGAGGAAACCCATAAATATTGCTAAGAAAGAGAACAGATAGCCTTTTACATTTTTGCAGTGATATTTGCAGTTTTTAAGTTCTTTGAATGGTATGATTCTCATTCGTATTATTTTGTTGTTTTTACTGACGCAATAAAGCTTGTCACTAAATTAGTTGGACAACTTTTTCAAGTTAAATGATTCATCCAATCGCTCATTTTTCCCAGCAATTCAGCTTGGAGATCGCTAGATTCACCTACAATATCCATCATATTTTCAGCTTCATCTTCGCTTAATTCATATTTTTCTGAATTTAACATCCCGAGAATGTCATCGAGATGCTTGGCCAGTTTCGCCAATTTCTTCATCTCTGCGCGTGGCAACTGAGCACTTAATATTTCCAAATCGGCCAACGCATGAAGCCAGTCGAGGCGTTCCTGAGTGGCCTCAAGAATGCTTCCGCGTACTTTTGCCTTAAATTCGTCACGATGACGATCGTAGTTACTGGAGATGCTTTCCCAGCGATCTTCGAGATAGTTCATAAATATCACTTCTTGGGCGCCGTCAGCGAAGCCTAGACGGCGTTCGCCAAAACAACGGGCATACAGATCATCAAACTCTAATTCGCGGTTTAAACAGCTATCCAGCATGAATGCATCGAGTTCATTCATAGTCATCGGCGTGCCTGTTTCGCGCATGATTTCTTCAATTGATGAAGTTGCACCTGCTGAAATACTCAGTAAATCATCTTCAGCCCCGGTTTCTGTTGCGTCCTCGCCACTTGAATCATCTTCAGCAGTTTTAGCAAAGAAGCTTTGTCCTTGTTCAAAACGGATCTCTATACGCTCAGTCAAATGATAAAATTCATCCAAAGAAGCACCGTTTTCTCCAAATAACGTTTTACCTCCATAGAAAAAAGCCCAGGTCAAAAATTCCGGCAATTCAAAATAACGCTCATAATCGTCGATAACCTTCTCAAGGGCGTCGGAATAATTATCGACCCAGTCCTGGATACTATCGGTGGTCCGACTACTTTTTATGCGGTAGGTGAAATCAAATTCGCCACGTTCCCAGTCGAGTACTCGACATACTAAGATATCGCCAAATTTAAAATTAGTGTCAGCATAAATTTTCTTTAGGTCAAAAACATTAAGCGTAACCAAAGATTCTGAAGATGCTTTGCTGTTGAAAACGTCATGATCTTCATCTTCGGCCGCTAGAAAATCGGAGATCTGTTCTGTGCCCATCAGTAGATGATATTGCGTTAATTCTGATATTTTCAGTGTCTTTTTTTGGGTTTTCAAATTAGGGCCACCGCATTCGCGCAGGGTTATTTCCGAGGGAAAAACATCTTCGTTGCAAAATGCTATAAAACGGTGACCGGGAAACAGAATCCCTTCATTTATTTCGGCTTCATCTGGGGTAATGACAAATTCAGCGTGATGAAAAAACATTTTTTTAGAAAAAAAGTGCTGTTTCGTGCTATCGCAAAAAAATCTACTATCCGAGTCTAATGCACGCGCGATTTGCTCCTTACACAGCTTAGGATCTTTTATGACATTGAGTTTATTAAAGATATCATCTACAGTAAAAGAATGGTTTTTTATATAAAACTCATCAATTTCATTATCTATCATCGAACGTCCTCCCAATTACAATTCATAATTTTAATGGTAGAATTAAAATTTCGCTTTTTCAGCAATAAATCTTGCTAAATATTGTTCCAACTCCGGCTGTTCCCAGGTTTTTAAAGTTTCAATATCAACGGCGTCGGCAATATCGAACATTCCGCTATGAGTGCGACGCAAACATTTTAAAACACCACCACAACCTAATTCTCCTCCAATGTCAGAACAAAGTGTTCTGATATAAGTGCCTTTGGAGCACTCCACTGCAAAATCAACGCGCGGCAATTCAATGTTCGTAATTTCCAAACGGTGGATAGTGATGTCGCGTGGCTCGCGTTCGACTACTTTGCCTTTGCGAGCTAATTCGTAAAGTCTTTTCCCATTAACTTTTATGGCCGAAACCATCGGCGGAATTTGCTGAATATCACCGATAAATTTTTCAAAAACTTGGCGAACTTGTGATTCAGTGACATTACTCCAATCTTTTTCGGAGATGATTTTGCCATCCATATCTTGACTATCGGTTTCGGTACCTAGCAACAATGAACCTTCATAAGTTTTATTGTCGCCACTTAATTTCTGACTTAAAGTAGTAAATTTACCGAACACTAACACCAATAATCCGGTTGCTGCCGGGTCAAGTGTTCCACAATGCCCGACTTTCGGAATATTAAAACGCGCCCGTACAAAATTGACAACGTCGAAACTAGTCCACTCCTGAGGTTTGTCCACTAATAAAATTCCAGCCCCATCAAAACGTGGTGGACGTATTTTTCTTTCTGATTTATTCTCCATAAATTCCTTTATAAATCTAATTGTCAATTCGCGCGCGCATTATGCGCGCGTGAATTTAAGAGTCAAGTTACAAGCTTTAACCGTTTAAAACTTTTTGTACTAAATCTGAAAGCACCGTTATTGCGACGTCAAAGTTGGTATTCTTAATTTTACCACCTGCCGCCATTTCGTGTCCACCACCATTTAGTTCTCTAGCGATCCAGCCGACTGAGTAGCGTGAATCTTTTGAACGCAGGGAAACTTTGTAGCCGTCGTTGCTGCGCTGAATCAGTGCAACAATATCCGCAGTGCGAATTGAACGAAGAATCTCAATCAATCCTTCAGTGTCGCGCATTTTTATTCGGTATTTATCAATCAAGGTTTCTGGAATATAGATCCAAGCGAAGCGTCCTTCAAAATCAGTGCGTAGATGACTGTTAAACAATTCTGCTTCGAATTGTTGGAGTGCTAATGATTTGGAAAAAAACATCTCCAGCATCACGCGATGGTGATCGGCTTTGAGGTCTAAAAGTTCTGCGGCATGACGTAATGTCGTTGCCGAGGTGTTGTCAAAACGGAATCCGCCAGTATCCATAACCATTCCCAGCATCCAAAGCGTGGCGACATCTGGGGTAACTTCCCAGCTCCGAAGTTCTTTACTGAGCATGAATAACAATTCAGCAGTCGAGGATACCTCTGGTTGGACAACATTGATCTGCCCGTAACGCATATTATCTGGGTGGTGATCGAGAAGAATAATTGGAATTCCAATCTGTTCACATTTAAGGCCTGGTCCAATACCAACGCGAGAACGGTTCGGTGTATCCAATATTATGCAACATTGATGCATAGCAATTTCCACACTACTGATATCGGTACGATAATTTGACGGCAAAAAAGAGAGATATTTGTCCGGTATTTCATCTGGCAACACCGCTTCCGCGGATTTGCCGTGGTTACGGAGCAAGTTAAGCAAGCCGAAAATTGACCCAATCGCATCGCCATCCGGACGCTCATGCGTCATCAATAAAAAATCATCATGTTTTTCTATAAATTCAGCAGCCTTCTGCAGATCACTGGGTAGTGTCGTCATCATCTCTTCCTTCAAGTAAAGCTATCACTCGGTCAGCAGCCTCCAGACGATCATCCATTCTGAATTCCAGAACTGGCGTGTACTTTAGAACGACATTTGATGATAATTTTTTCTGTAATGCGGGGCGAATTTTATTGAGGTGATGCAATACTTTTTTTTGTGCTATCGCGTCACTGCCGAAAACACTAATTAAAACAATAGCATTGCGTAAATCTGGTGCAGTTGAAACATCTAGAACGGAAACCAATAGTCCGCCCCAGCTTTCGCGTTCCAGTAACCCCGCAAGTTCACGTTTTACTAGCTCGTTAACACGAACCATTCGATTTGGTGCGCCCATAATACTCTACCTCAAAGTTTCGCTTTGGTTAATTCAATCTCATACAATTCAATGACGTCACCTTCGACAAAATCGGCGAAGTTGTTGAGACGAATACCACACTCAAAGCCCGCTCTAACTTCCCTGACATCATCTTGAAAACGACGCAACGAAGCTACGTCACCGTTAAAGATCAATTCGCCATCACGAAATACTCGTGCTTTTGATCCGACTTTAACCAGTCCTTTTTCCACTTTGCAACCACAAATCTTGGGCCCTTTGGTCAATGCGAAAATTTGTAATATTTTTGCTTGTCCAAGCTCTTTTTCGCGTTTATCTGGTTGGAGACGACCGGTCAAGGCGTCAGTAATATCTTCAAGTAATTCATAAATGATTGTATATAAACGAATCTCAACACCATTTTTCTTAGCCATGGCATTGACCCCCGGATTGACACGAACGTGAAAACCCACAACCATAGCTTTAGAAGCTGTCGCCAACATAATATCATTTTCAGTAATGGCGCCTACCCCGCTCGATATAATGGACACGCTGATTTTATCAGAATCAATTTTTGCTAATGATTCTTCAATTGCTTCTGCTGTGCCGCGAACATCAGACTTAACAATCATGTTCAAGGTCTTTTTGCTCTCGCTGTCCAGCTTAGTCATCATATCTTCCATGCTTTCAGGAACCGCTTGTGCCAGCTGCTCTTGACGCTTAATTTCAGCATAATCCCCTGCTTCTAAACGTGCTTCTTTTTCGTTCTTTTTAATTTCAAGCATAGCGCCAGCATCAGGTGCGCCAGACAAACCGATCAGTTTTACTGGAGTGCTCGGCCCGGCACTTTTAATGCTCTGGTTTTGAGCGTTAATCAAGGTCTTGACGCGCCCATAATACTCCCCACAGACGATTGCATCGCCAACACTTAAAGTACCATTTGAAACTAGGACACTTGCTGTTGCACCAAGGCCGTGTTCAACCTGTGCCTCAAGTACAGTGGCTTCCGCAGGACGTTTCGGGTTAGCGCGCAGTTCAAGCATTTCCGATTCCAATAAAATACGTTCAAGTAATTCAGGGATTCCCTCGCCAGTTTTTGCGGAAACTTTTACAACTCCAACCTCGCCGCCCCACTCTTCACTAGTCAAATTATTTTGTTGCATCTGCAATAAAATTTTATCTGGATTAGCGGCGGGAAGGTCAATTTTATTAATCGCAACAATAATTGGAACTTCAGCTGCTTTTGCATGATTTAAGGCTTCAACAGTTTGCGTCATGAAACCATCATCCGCAGCAACTACCAATATTGCTATATCTGTGAGATTCGCTCCCCTAGCCCGCATTTGGGTAAATGCTTCATGACCCGGAGTATCGATAAAAGTAATCAAACTGTCCCGAAAGTTGACCTGCGAGGCTCCAATATGCTGAGTAATATGTCCAGACTCCCCATCGACAACTTGAGTGTTGCGGACCTTATCCTGCAAAGAGGTTTTACCGTGATCAACATGACCAAGGAATGTTACCACTGGAGGACGGGGTTTAATGTCTTCTGGACGGTCAATAAATTTAGCGGTTTTAGGTGGTGCCGAGCCAGTCCTTTCAACTTTACTACGGTGTTCTATCTTAACTTTTAAACCGTATTTGTCACACAAGGTATTGATCGCATTTTCAGGAATAAGCTGATTAATACTAGCAAAAACCCCAATTCCTATCAAATCAGTGATTACTGCATTTGGTTTTTTGTCGGTAGCTTCTGCAAATGATTTTACAGTAACTGGAGCATTAAGGACTAGTTCGGAAGAGGTAGTCGACTTTGCCGCAACGGGTTGCTGTTCTTGAGTATGTGAACCTTTTTGGGATTTTCGTGAAGGTTTTTCAATAATTTTCTCGTTAGATTTTTCACGAGTAAACGGTTTACCCTGTACTGGTTTGTTGTGACGCGGAATCTTCTCGAATTTTTTCTCTAGAAGTGGTTTGGCGATTTTTGCCGGAATCACCGGAATTTCCTCATCATCAATATCAGTGACCGCCGGAGGGGCTTGTTTTACAACAGGTTTATGTATCGGCTTGGACACTGGGCTTGAAGATTTAGTGACTTTTGGTTTTGCTACTACTGCCTCTGTCTTCGTTGCCTTTTCTACTATTTTCTTATCACTTTTAGGTTCAGTTTTTTTCACTTTTGCCTTCTCTGCCTCTTTTGGTGCCGCTTTGGTTTCTTTTTTACTACGCGATTTTGGCGGACCAAAAATTTTAGCGAGATGCGCTTCGACTCGTTTCGTTTCTTCTGCGGGGACGGTACCAGAAATAGAAACGTTATTGATACCCAGTTCTTGAAGAACCTCAACCACACCTGTGCTGGTTGCGCCGCTATATTTGTCTGCCAGACTTTTTACTTTTATACTTTTTGCCATAAATTCTCCTTCATTCGTACCTCGTGGAGGTTAATCTCCAAGCGAACCGAAAATCTGTTCCGTTTCCTCTTCACTGATATCAGCTATTTGGCTAACTTGATCGCGCCCGGCTTCAATGCCGTCCACCGAAAGAAAACCGTTATTTACTAATTTTTTCGCTGTTTCCACTGAGATTTTTAATGATTTTGTGAGGTGTTCAACTGCCTCTTGTAATTTTTCTTCTATTGATTTCTCATGAATTGGTTCATCAACAACAATATTTATATTCCAGCCTAAAAGCTTGGATGACAACCGCACATTCTGTGCTTTTTTACCAAAAGCCAGTTTTGACTGCTCTTGGCTAACTTTAACTTTAAGCTCCCGGCGTGCATTGTTTACCTCCACAGAGAGTATTTTTGCCGGTTGGAGCGAGTTAATAGCATACTGCTTGATCTCTTCATCATAAGGGATGATATCAACGCGTTCACCGCTTAGTTCGTTGGTGATATTTTTAACCCTGATTCCGCGCATACCAACACAGGCTCCGACCGGATCAATCCGCGGATCATGGCTTTTGACTGCGATTTTCGAACGACTACCGGGTTCGCGCGCAATCCCCATAATTTCCACTACTTTGTCTTTTATTTCGCTCACTTCTCGTTCAAACATTCGCAGAACAAAATCAGGATGAGTACGCGAAACGATCAAGCTCGGACCAGAAGTCATAGTGTCTACCTTCAGCAACAGTGCATTAATACGGTCGCCAGGCATATATGACTCACCGTGGATCTTGTCACGCGTAGATAAAATTCCTTCAGCTTTTTGAAAATCAATAACAATGGCACCATTATCAAAACGGCGAACAATACCGTTTAAAATAGTTCCAATTTTATCACTAAATTCTTCATATACAGTATCTTTTTCAGCCTTGCGAAGCTGTTGCATAATTGTTTGTCTTGCAGTCTGTGCTGCGATGCGTCCAAAATCTTTAGGAGGTAATTCCCATTCAACCTTATCGCCCAGTTTTACTTCTGGCATTTTTGTTACGACTTCACTAAAAAGTATTTGGTCGTGGTTTGGATTCTCTTCGACAACTTCGAGTGTCGCCCATACTTGAATATCACCACTCTTTGAATTAATTTTAATCCTGAGATCACTTGCCGGATGGATACTTTTTTTTGCAGCAGTTAGCAGGGCAGTTTCCAATGCTTTGGTCATCACCTCGCGACTAATACCGCGTTCCTGCTCAATATATTCTAAAATTGTTAACAGTTCATTTGCCATGACATGGTTTTCCTTTCTGCGTTTTGCGTTATTAAGATTATCAAAAAAAAAGCGGGCACTTTAATGACCCACCTTTTTTTGCCACTATAAAATTGTTTGAATACTAATATAAACCTCAAGCTTAAACTATCAAATACATTTTTAAATTAATAAATCCTGCCGTGAAAATATTTTTTAAAACAGTTTGACATTATTTTTTTTTAAGATACTTTAAAACTAGTCGGTGACAAGTTGGCATGGTGTCAGCTTAGTCAGAATAAAAAAAACTGTTAAAAAACAGAAGGAAGAAGAAAATGAAGAAAATCGCAATGTTCGTCATGGCAGCTGTTGCATTGAGTGCAGTCCTCACCGGTTGTAAATCAACCTACAACAATGATCTGGCGGGTGACTCCAAAGTCGCAATGGTTCCAACGGTCTTTCAATTAAAGACCTCTTTCGATGACTCCAAAAAAATTGAAGGTGAAGCCAGCATGCATGTGCTCTTCGGTTTTTTCAAATGGGGTGTAAGCAGTTTTGCTGACCGCGCTAATATTGGTGGTAAAGAAGAATGGAGTCTCTTTACAAATCCAGTGCAACTCGTCAAGTCAGCAGCCGTTTATAATGCTTGTCAAGTTAAAGTTGGAGATAAAACTCCAGACATGTTAATTGGTAGCAAGTACGAAATTGTTGAAACCGATTATATTGTATATAAACTGCTGAATTGCAAAGTCAGCGGTTATCCTGGATTCGAAGAAGGGATCGAAAAGAAAGCCGATTACGCCAAGCCAGGGGCAGACGTTATCGAGTTATAATCTCTCTTAATTACACAAAGCCGTTGCAAACCGCAACGGCTTTTTTTATTCTAACATGAACGACAAATTCTCTATTTAAAAAAATCAATGGCAAACGAAACAACTTTAATAATCAACGAAACTTTCCTAAGTATTCAAGGGGAATCAACCTATGCCGGTCTTCCATGCTTCTTTATTCGTTTGGCTGGTTGTAATCTGAATTGTTTTTACTGCGATACTACATACGCTAAAAAAACTCAAGATGGGAAAGCCGTCGCTATTACCAAACTACTCGAATTGGCGGAGGCGTCTGATTGCCGTCTGGTATTAATTACTGGTGGCGAACCAATGTTGCAATCCGGCGTGTCAAAACTTTGTAGTGCCTTAATAAATAAACAATTTCAAGTCTTAATCGAAACCAATGGTAGCGTAGCGCTGAATAATTTGCCTAAACAAGTCATCAAAATCATGGATATTAAGGGGCCATCCAGCGGCGAGGCGGAAAACTTCCTACTTGAAAACCTCAACTTCCTGAATTCTAGGGATGAAATTAAGTTTGTTATTGCAGATCGTGCCGATTTTGATTATGCATTGAAACTGATTAAAAAGCACCACCTTAGTGAAATTACCAATAATATTTTATATAGCCCGTCATTTGGCAAAATCGATCCCAAGGAGCTCGCTTCATGGGTGATCGAACAATTGCCACCTGGCAGAATGCAACTTCAACTCCATAAATACATTTGGAGTACAGATACCAGAGGAGTCTAAGTTATGAACAAAGAAAAACCACGTGCGGTAGTGCTGGTCAGCGGCGGACAAGATTCGGCAACCTGTTTAGCTTTGGCCGTGTCCCAAGGATTTGAATGTTACGCGTTGAGTATTGACTACGGTCAACGTAATATCTTAGAATTAAATGCGGCCAAACAAATAGCGCACGCCTTAAAAGCTAAGAAACATGTTATCATTACTGCCGACCTACGGCAATGGGGAGGTTCTGCATTAACAGATGATGCGATTGCTGTTCCCGAACAATCAGCACAAGGAACTCCTATCACTTATGTTCCGGCACGCAATCTAATTTTCTTATCATTTGCGACGGCCTGGGCTGAAGTTTTGGGGGCGCGCGATATTTTCATCGGAGTTAATGCGGTAGACTATTCAGGATACCCTGATTGCCGTGCGCCATTTATCGAAAATTTTCGACGAACCGCTAATGTGGCGACCAAAGCAGTTGACGAAGGATGGGAATTTAATATTCACACCCCTCTGCAGGAAATGAGCAAAGGAGAGATTATCAATCTAGGACACCGGTTGGGAGTCGATTTCAGCTTGACTACCACCTGTTATAATCCAGATATACACGGTGGAGCCTGCGGTAAATGTGCGAGTTGCTTGTTGCGCCGGCAGGGCTTCAAAGATGCAGGGTTGCCGGACACCACTAAGTATGCAAAATAAATTCTTTGACTGATGCTCCAATCCCAAATGGTTTGGATTGGCAATTTGGTCACCATGGCATTATTATAATCGACTGGAAATAATAACCGGGGATAGCATTATGAAGAATAAAATTATTGGTGTTTTAATTGCTGTAGCAATATTTGCTATTAGTGGCTGTATCTCAACTTTTGATCGTCTTAAATTGGAATCAGTTGACGGAAACATTGAGAGTCAAGCGGCATTGGGAATGGCTTTTGTGAATGGTGGCATTGATAGAATTGATTACCGAGAGGCTACTAAGTGGCTTGGAAAGGCGTCAAAATCTGGCAATCCTTGCGCGCATTATTTTTATGCTTATTTAATAGAAAATGGGTTATTTGGGACTATACCTGACCATGAAAAAGCAAGAAAACTTTATGAAAATGCTTTTTCGATACTCTCCAAATCTGAAACGTCAAAAAACATGGCTCATTCTTATGTTTTGGGTTTACTTTACCTCAACGGGCGTGGAACCAATAAAAATGAAACCAAAGCATTGGAATTATTTACCTTGTCTAGTGATAACCATTATCTTCCTGCTGTAATCGAACTCGGTAAAATGTACAATCAAGGAATTGGGATTAAACAGAATATCGAACAAGCCAAACGCTATTTTTTTCGAGCAGCAGACCGTGGCTATCCTGAAGCGCAATATTATCTTTCTTTGATTGAACGTTCAGAACGAAACCATAGCTCAGCTAACCGGTTATTGACACGTGCAGCTGAGCGAGGCTATCCGCCAGCCATTTATGATATGGCAGAACAACTAGAAAAAAAGGACGGGCAGCTTGACGATAAATCACGCGAACTCTACCTGGATGCCGCTAACCGTGATTATTCGAAAGCACAATTCAAAATGTATCAAATTTTGAGCGAAGAGTCTAACGTCGCAGAGGAATGGCTGACGAAAGCAGTTGAACGTTCGTACCCTCCAGCAATGGCTGTTTTTGCTTCAGTTTTAAACCAAAAAGCAGATCCAGCTAAAGCACTGATCCTATATAACTTAATTAATAAAACAGGCAATCCAGCTATTGCGCCCCATATCGAGCTGCTTGATAGCAAAACAGGACTCTATCTGCCGGTTAAATTTCTATGGAACGAGCAGCGTTACGGTTCTGATTTTATTTTCGATGAAACTGGGACAAAAAGAATTATTGATGGATATCACGCTGGAATTATTGACGGCAGCATGACTGCATTCCAAAATAATCTTAAAGAAGATAGTAATAATATCTATATGACAATGGATTGGTTTTTGATGTTCGAAAATAAAATGCCACTGAATTGGATATCTATGATTTTCAAGGAGGTATCCAGGCAGAAACAAGATACTCCCGGTTTTTGGTTAAATTATGGTATCTGTGCGATTCAAGCTGGACAAGCGGAGGTTGTAATGTATTCCGCTGCCAAAATGGAAGGAATAGATGTTCAATCGCTAAATCAGGCTGATGTTACTTTATACCGGGAACTTACAATTATTATGAAAACGGCTGGCTTAATCATGTTAGAAAGTGACGAAGAAGCCTACAACTTTATCTATTTGAATGGGCAACTGGCCCATAGCACAAACCCATATCTAATTAATTGTATAAATTTCTGGTTCCGTCCAGTACTCAAAGATAAAAGCAAATTTTCTTTAGCGACTGGGATTAAAGAAAAAACATTGCTAAATTATCAAACTTACCCACGAGCCCGATTTTTTGATTTGGAATATGAAAAAGAACTTATTGAACGCACAACAGTTCAGGAGCCTAGAGTTAATCTTCAACCGATAGGTGTACTTTAATGTCTAGTGATGTTGCGATTTTGCGCCGCAAAACAGCCGGAATGAGAGTCAGCTTGAACCTCACATTCACTTCTATCCAAGATGGAGCTCGTTCCTATCTCGATATTTATTGCCGCGATTTCATTGAATTATATGATCAAGCTCTGAAAGCAATAGATATTGATTTACAAAAAATGGAACAAAATTCAGATTCGGCACGCCGTCTTCATGTAATGATTGATGACACAGAAGATTCTATTGATTTTATTAACGAAATAAGTCGGCGTTGCTATGATTCATCGTTTCGAGAAATTCTTGATGGAGTTATTGCAGACGCATTCAATACCTCTGGTTTTTTGACCCGTTTCCGTAATACTGAGGATTTAGAAGAATCTGATGAATTTCTGATTTTACATGCCGAACGACTTAGAAAGGACTCTTCAGTAATTCCAGAATTTATTGAACTGTTACGCTCTAGAGCGCCGGCAGGAGCCAAGTTGGAGCGCTTGATCCCAGGATCGGAAACTTTGGCCGTGGACGAATTAAAATCGGACGATATCAGATCTTTTTTGCGAGATGGGGGAAATGTCGACCCATTTGCGGAAAGCCGTGCCCATCGCTATGTTGACGGTGAATTTCTGCCAATCAAACTCGATTATATCCGTCCAGTTGAAGATTTTTTTGGTTACCTTGGTGTGCGTCGTAATTTCGAGGATCACTTTGATGGATTTATGCGTGGCGAACACAATATCCCGCTACTGGTTTCCAGCCTGCCTGGCCTTGGCAAAACACATTTTTGCATTGCTTATGCGTTGCAACGTCCTGAAATAACTTTAATTTTACCAGACCCCAAAGACTTGGAGTTGGGACTTCAACGTTTAATTAATAAACTTGCAGTACGACAGGGGCGGCGTTTTGTGATATTTTTCGATGATATTGACCCCACAGTGGTCGATTGGTATTATTTCCGAACTCATATTGGAGGCAGTATTGCATTGCCACAAAATATTTGTCTGGCATTGGCCTCGAATTATGAATTTCCGGCTAATATTTCCAGCCGTGGGCTTGGTGTTACATTCCCAGTTTTTGATGAATTACGCTGTATGGAGATGATTGAAGAATTTCTCTACAGCATGGGTCTGAAAACCCCACGTGAAAATTTGATCGTCGCGATGGCTGCTGACTATGTCGAACAATTTGGCCAACATCATTACGAGGAACTCAGTCCACGCACTTTGATGCGCTACCTTGACACCTACAAACGCGATCGTGAAAAGCGTCGAAGGATGCTTGAAACATCTAGCAGAGATATGGTGGTGAAGCCAGACCCGCAGGCGTTTTATCTTTTCAACATCAAATTAATGAAGGCAATTCACGGCCCAGATATTGTTAATGTTTTACAAGAAGAACGACTCAAAAAAGATTTGGGAATTATTTGATAAAATGAAAATCGTGATTTTAGGTCGTGGCATCAGCGGAACTGCGGCGGCACACCTTGCTGAAGTTTGTGGATACGCCCACCAGTATTTTTGTGACGACGATGATCATAAAAACTTTGCTGATTTTGATCTGATTGTTGTTAGCCCAGGAATTGCGCATTGGAACCCATTGCGCCGCGCAGCCAAAGACTCAGGAATCCCGGTGATTAGCGAATTAGAATTCGGTGCGATTAAATTTCCCGGACGCTATCTGGCAATTACAGGTACAAATGGTAAAACTACTACAACTGAGCTGACGGTTCACTTGCTAAACAGCTTGGGAATTGAAACTGTTGCCGCCGGAAATATCGGCGCAGCATTCAGTGATTTAAGCGCTGAGGTTTTAAAATCAGGTAAAAATCCTCCGTTAGCGGTAGTAGAAGTGAGTTCCTTTCAACTTGAATTGACGAGTGCATTTGCGCCAGATGCGGCGGCTATTTTAAATTTAGCGTCTGACCATTTGGATCGTTACCATGACAGTTTGACGGAATATGGCGCAGTAAAGGGGCGTGTTTTTGCCAACACTCTTTCAACTGGCCGTATTATCGGTCACTCATTACTTAATTGCGATACGGAAAGATTATTGAATGTCAAAAACCAATTCACAAACCGTCTGACTATTGATCAAAATTCAATTAAATTTGAAGGGCGAATCGTGTGTTCCTTAGCACAAACCAATTTGCGCGGTAATCACAACTTGGAAAATCTAGCAGTGGCACTAGAATTAGTACGCTGTGTTTGTGGATTAGATGCGTTATTTAGTCGGGAACTCATTGCTGCGTTGAAAGATTTTAAGCCTGGCCAACATCGTTTAGAAATCGTACTGGAACAAAATGGGATAACCTTTATCAATGATTCCAAAGCAACCAATCCGCACGCAGTGAACGCGGCCCTTAAAGCCGTCGGAGGAAATAAAAACGTTCATCTAATTCTAGGCGGACTAGATAAAGGGATGGATTTTGAAACTTTGAACGATAGTTCAGAACGAATCAAAACTGTTTACATAATGGGGGAATGTCGTGATAAAATCCATCATGCATTGCAACATCATTTACACTGTATCCGATATGCCACATTCGACGAAGCAATACTTGCTGCCACGACTGCCGCTAAAACAGGTGAAATTGTAATGTTATCGCCAGCCTGTGCCAGCATGGATATGTTTAAAAATTATCGAGAGCGCGGCGAGCGCTTCCGTTCACTAATTCTAGATATAATTTCACGAAAAACATTATAATTTTGTGCACGTACTCCAAAGGGCCCCAGTAATTATAGAGAATTTTGTACTGAATTGAAATATTACAAACAAAACGTCTATGCTTCATAAATGTTTCGGTAGCGTTCTTGTTTTGGGAAAAATCACAAAAAAATTTGCAAATAGCTTTTTTGGCGTTTTATTAGAGACTGTTTCAGAAATTTTTAGGAAATATAGATGAATATTGTACTTAACAACAATTGGTGGTGGCAGACGCGGCTCAGTCCGTAGGTTCTGTTGTGCACTGATTTTCACGGAATCTTACTAGCGGGTTGAGCTTTATAGTTCAACCCGCTTTTTTTGTTTTTAAATTTCAACCCAAAAGTCATAAAAAAGGAAAAGATAAGATGTATAAACCAGATTTCAAAGAGTTCAAGGAGTTAGCTAAGCGCGGTAATGTCGTGCCGGTCTACCAGGATATGTTGGCCGATTTGGAAACCCCGGTGTCAGTGTTGAATCGCTTTATGGATCACGAACACGTGGCATTATTTGAGAGTGTTGAAGGGGGTGAGCGCTGGGGCCGGTATTCGGTTATTGGAATTAATCCATTCGGGATTTTTCAAGTTACTAAAGGCGTGCCAAGTTACACAGAACATGGCAAAACTGAGATTCTTGACGCTTCAAACGGTGCATTTTTTGCACTGCGCCAAATACTGAAGCGTTATCAAGTAGTTCAAGTCCCAGGAATGCCGCGTTTTTTTGCCGGAGCACTGGGTTACCTAGGCTATAATGCAATTGCCGAATTTGAAAAAATGCCAGAACCCAAACGCCCCTTAACTGAACAAACGGCATATTTCATGTTGCTCAACCAAGCAGTAGTATTTGATAATGTCACCCACACCATGCGCTTGGTGTCATGCGCACAAATCAACGAAGGTGATGATGCACGCAAGGTTTACGACCGCGCTTGCAAACAAATTACAGAACTAAAAAATCAGCTGGAGAAGCCGCATCCAATTGAAAAGAGCGTCGGTAGTTTTGATCCAGCCGATATTAAATCAAATATGACTCGGGAATATTTCAACGAAATGGCCGCGAAAGCTAAAGAATACATAACTGCGGGGGAGATTATCCAAGTCGTATTGTCGCAGCGCTTCACCGCGCCAACGAAGGCTTCGCCGATTCAGCTTTATCGTGCGTTGCGCTTGATCAATCCTTCGCCATATATGATTTTTCTAAAAACCGCTCCGGATAAATATTTAATCGGTTCTTCACCTGAAGTTATGGTGCGCCTGAATAACGGCAAAGCAACTGTACGACCAATTGCTGGAACTCGGCCACGGGGCAAAGATGATGCCTCAGATCGCCATAATGCCAATGATCTGCTCAGCGATGAAAAAGAGCGTGCAGAACACCTGATGTTGGTTGACCTCGGACGCAATGATCTAAGTCGGGTCGCACAACCAGGCAGCGTTCAAGTACGGGAACTGATGATTGTCGAACGTTATTCACACGTCATGCATTTAGTGTCTAATGTCGAATGTATGGTTGAACCGGATAAAGATGCTTTTGATTTGATTAAAGCAACATTCCCGGCAGGCACACTGAGTGGAGCACCCAAAATTCGCGCGATGGAGATCATTAACGAACTAGAACCAGAACCACGTGAAGTTTATGGTGGAGCGATTGGTTATATCGGGTTTGATGGTAACATGGACATGGCCATCACTATCCGAACCATGGAAGTACGTGATGGCGTGATTGCAGTTCAAGCCGGCGGCGGACATGTTTACGACTCCGATCCCGATTATGAGTTTAATGAAACCAAACACAAGGCCAGCGCATTATTTAAAGCAGTAGAATTAGCAATTAGAAACTTGGAAATATAATTATTAAATTAGCGCGCGCATTATGCGCGCGGGAATTTGAATACAGGAGTTATGACAAATGATTTTGATGATTGACAATTATGATTCGTTTACTTACAACCTAGTGCAATATTTTTACATGTTGGAACAGCAGGTGCAGGTATTCCGCAACGACGAAATAACAGTAAAAGAAGCATTGGCTTTAAAGCCGCAGGCTATTGTGATTTCGCCAGGACCGGGGCGTCCAGAAAATGCCGGTATTTCAGTTGAACTGATTCATGCTGCCGCTGGCAAAATTCCTTTGCTCGGTGTCTGTCTTGGGCACCAAGCGATCGGCACGGCGTTTGGAGGAAAAATTATCCAGGCAAAGCAGATTATGCACGGCAAACTATCGGAAGTTATGCATGATGGTAAAAACTTATTTAAAGAAGTTCCAAACCCATTCAAGGCGGTGCGTTACCATTCGCTCGCTATTGAACGTGAGTCGCTGCCGGAGTGCTTTGAAATTTCCGCAGAAACTACCGATGGTGAAATTATGGGAATACGCCATCGCGAAATGCTGATTGAGGGAATTCAGTATCATCCGGAATCAATTATGACTTCAACTGGAAGGCGGCAACTCGCTAACTTCATGGCAGTCGCCGGAGGACGGCGCGATGTTTAATCAGTATTTTGAAACCATATTGAATGGACAACATCTGAACGCTGTGGAGATGGAGAACGCCATGGATTTGCTTATGGATGGCAAATTAACTTCTGCTCAAATCGCAGCGTTTATTACGGCGTTGCGCATAAATGGTGAAGATGTTCAGGAGATCACCGGAGCAGCGCGTTCAATGCGCCGTCACGCGCGGTTTATTGACGCCGGAATCGGCGAAGTCTTGGATATCGTGGGAACCGGTGGGGATTGTTCTGGAACATTTAACATCTCCACAACTTCAGCTTTTGTAATTGCCGGCGCAGGAATCAAAGTCGCTAAACACGGCAATCGTAGTGTTTCAAGCAAATGCGGCTCCGCCGACGTCCTTGAAGCGTGTGGTTTTGATTTAGAAACTTCTGCATTGGCGATGGAGTGTTGCATCCAAGATCACGGCATTGGATTTTTATTTGCACAATCGATGCATCCAGCCATGAAGGTAGCTGCGCCGGTGCGGCGTGAATTGAAGATACGAACTATTTTCAATATTCTGGGGCCTTTAGCCAATCCAGCGGGTGCGCGTTATGGCGTTTTTGGCGTCTATACACCACTGTTGACTGAAATTTACGCTGAAGTGTTGCGAGAATTGGGAATGCATCGTGCTATGGTCGTTTACGGGCATGATGGACTTGATGAAATTTCAGTTTCCGCGCCAACCCGGGTATCGGAGTTGCGCGACGGTAAAATCACCACTTTTGAACTTTATCCTGAACGTTATACGGAAACCTATTCGATGGCTGAACTTGAAGGCGGCAATGCCATTTTAAATGCGGCAATTTTAACGAACATTTTAGCTGGGCAAGAACGTGGCGCACCTCGTGCAATAGTTTTATTGAATGCTGGCGCAGCTATTTTCACTGCTGGCAAAGCAGATTCGATTGAAGAAGGAATTAAATTAGCGACTGAATCTATTGACTCAGGAGCAGCGCTGGAAAAATTCCAAATATTAATAAGGAGCAGTCAAGAATGAGTACTATTTTAGACCAGATTGTTCAGAAAAATCGTTTACATCTGCAACGCTCACCCGATTATCGTAAAGATCTAGACTTTATTATTTCCGAACGTGTTCGCCGCCACTCATTTGCTGAAGCATTGAGCTTAGAATCTTTCAACGTTATTGCCGAATTAAAAAAAGCTTCTCCATCTAAAGGTTTGATCCGTAAAGACTTTAATGCGATAACACTGGCGGCGACATTGATGGAGAATGGTGCAGCGGCGTTGTCAGTATTGACCGAACCGTTTTATTTTCGCGGTTCCTTGGTAAATCTACAGCTTACCAGCGCAGTGACAGACATTCCGATTCTGCGTAAAGATTTCATTTTCGACGAAATCCAAATTATTGAAGCGGTCGCATTTGGTGCTGATGCGATTTTATTGATTGCGGCAATGTTAGAACCGGCAAGACTCAAACAGTTGCTGAATTTTGCCCATGAAAACGGTTTGGACGTGCTTTGCGAAGTTCATGACGAAAACGAATTAGCTACCGTTTTGGATGCTGGCGCGAAAATAATTGGGATAAATTGCCGTAACCTGAAAACTTTTGAAGTAGATCGTTCGTTGACCATGAAGATGCTGAGAGAAATTCCCGATGATAAAATCAAGGTAGCCGAAAGCGGTATTAGCAATGGCGAGGAGATGGCAGAACTACGCCATGCTGGAGCAAATGCGTTTCTAATTGGCGAAACACTAATGCGCTCCCCTGCCCCGGGAGTTATGCTTAGAAAGTTACTCGATGATGCCAAGGACGCGTTTCAATGAAAACTAAAATTAAAATTTGTGGACTGACCAATACTACTGATGTGGCGACGGCAGTAGAATATGACGCCGATTATTTAGGTTTTATTTTTGCGCCGAAGTCACCGCGATTTGTGACTTCAGAACAAGCCGCTGAACTGACTCGTGGCGTTACCGTCACCAAAGTCGGCGTATTCGTTGACGAAACTCCGGAGAAAGTTATTGAAATTATGGAATTGTGCAACTTAGATATCGCTCAATTACACGGTTCTGAAACCGCTGAAGTGATCAATAAGATCGGTCGTAAGCGCGTTTGGAAGGCGGTTAAATTAACCTCTTTGGTGGACATTGATGCTGCCGCGGCATTGCCCTGCGCAGCGATTCTCGTGGATTCGACAGTGAGCGACGGCGGCACCGGCAAATGCGCAGATTGGGAATTGGCCGCTATCGCCGCGAAACGCATGAAACTGATTTTAGCGGGCGGTTTGAATCCCCAAAACATTGCAGAGGCTATTGATAAAGTAAAACCTTTTGCTATCGATTTATGTAGTGGAGTTGAAAAAACTCCGGGAATAAAAGATAAAGATAAACTAATTAAAATATTAAGGAATAAAAATGTCTAAACATTATGGAATTTATGGCGGTCAATACGTTGCAGAAACCTTGATGCCAGCACTGAATGAACTGGAAACAGCTTATTTAAAATTAAAAGACGATCCGGAATTTCGCGCAGAAATCGATTTTTATCTGCGTGATTATGTCGGACGTGAATCGCCATTGTTTCTGGCAGAACGCCTCACTAATTATTGCGGTGGCGCTAAAATTTACCTGAAACGTGAAGACCTCAATCACACTGGCGCGCACAAAATCAACAATACCATTGGACAGGCATTGATTGCCCGCCGTATGGGTAAAAAATCGTTAATTGCAGAAACCGGCGCTGGAATGCACGGAGTCGCCACTGCGACGGTTGCGGCGTTATTCGGCATGGAATGTGAGGTTTTTATGGGCACTGAAGATATCCGTCGTCAAGCTCCAAATGTTCAACGCATGGAGATGCTTGGTGCCAAAGTAACTGCCGTAACTAGCGGTAGCGCAACTCTAAAAGATGCCATGAATGAAGCGTTACGCCAATGGGTTGCTCGCGTCGAAGATACTATGTACATCATCGGTACTGTAGCCGGCCCGCATCCATATCCGGAAATGGTGGCTGATTTTCAGTCGGTAATCAGTCGTGAAGCACGCCGGCAGATCCTCGAAAAAACAGGCAAGCTCCCTGACGAAGTTATCGCCTGCGTTGGCGGTGGCAGTAATGCGATAGGAATGTTTTCTCATTTCATCCCCGATGCCAAAGTGCGCCTGACCGGAGTCGAAGCTGGTGGTTCTGGCATTGAAACAGGGCTTCACGCCGCCAGTATTTGTGGCGGTCGTCTTGGCGTTCTTCACGGTTGCAAAACCTATCTTCTTCAAGATGAATTTGGACAAATCATCGAAACCCATTCAGTTTCCGCTGGTTTGGATTATCCAGGCGTCGGCCCTGAACATAGCCAGCTGAACGATAGCAAACGTGTTCAATATGTTCCGATTAACGATCCCGAGGCACTGGAGGCTTTTGAATTATTATGCCGCTTGGAAGGAATTATTCCGGCACTAGAATCGGCACACGCCATTGCGCAAGCGTTAAAATCCGCACGCCAGATGCGTCCGGAACAATCAATTATCGTCTGCCTATCTGGGCGTGGCGACAAAGATATGCAAAATTTCACCGAAGCAAAACAGGAACTTGCAAAGAGAGCGAGGAATACAAAATGAAACAAAACATTGCCAATGCATTCAATAAAGGACATAAATCTTTGATTATCTATGTTACCGCGGGACACCCAACTATTTCTGAAAGCGAAAAAATCATCGGTTCGCTGATTGAAGCTGGCGCTGATTTAATCGAACTCGGAGTGCCTTTTTCTGATCCCACCGCTGATGGTCCAGTTATTCAGGAGTCTTCACAGATCGCGCTAAAAAATGGTGCTAATTTACCCGAGATTTTAAAAATGGCCGCCCGGCTCAGAAAGAAATATTCTACGCCACTCGTACTATTTTCCTATTACAATATCCTGATGACTCGAGGATTTGAGCAAACTATGAAGGAGTGTGCGGAATCTGGTATTGATGGTGTTTTGATTGTTGATCTTCCGTTAGAAGAAGCTGACGAAGTAACGCCGATATTGAAAAAATATGATTTAGCGTTAATTCGTTTGGTAGCGCCGACGACTCCGCCAGAACGCGCCGCAAAAATTGTTCGCGAAGCCGAAGGATTTGTTTATTACATCACAGTGAAAGGCGTAACTGGCGTGCGTACTGGAGTAGCAGCAGGGTTAGAAGAACATCTATCCGTATTACGCGAATGTAGTCCAGTACCAGTAGCGGCAGGTTTTGGAATTGCGACTCCAGAGGACGCAAAAGCCAATGCCAAACACGCTGACGGCATAATCGTAGGCAGTGCCATCGTAAAATTAATTACGGCAGGAAAGCCAGAAGAAGCGGTGAAACTAACTTCTGCCATGGCCGAAGCGCTGAAATTTTAAGCTGCAAACGCGTAAAATCACAAACCATAAACCATGTAATTTTAGTTTTCAATTCACGCGCGCATTATGCGCGCGCGAATTTAAGAACCATATTACGTGATCTCGCATTTGTATTTATTGATAAAACTTCTACGACGCAGCGTGGACAAAAAACATTCCAGCTCTTTATTCGTAATAAGTGGCAGAAGTTTCTGGAGATTCGTAAACTTTGACTCGTGCCACCTTGACTGTTTTGCTGTTCATTTTTTCTGACACTAACTGATAAATAGTTTTTGCGATATTCTCGCTAGTTGGATTGATTTCACGAAAACGTTCAAGTTCAGCAATATTGGTATGATCAAACTCCTCAAGCACCTCATCCATTACTTTTTTAAGTTTGCGGAAGTCGACGGCAATGCCGATTTCGTCTAATTCAGAGGCTTGAAGAACAACTTTGACTTTCCACGTGTGACCGTGTAAAATTGAACAATCTCCTTGATAACCGCGCAGCTGATGAGCGGCGGCAAAACTGCGCACTGTATCTATTTCGAACATGATAATACTCCTGTAGATTTATATTTCGTAAAGCTCAATAAAATATCACAGAATTGAGCCATTAGCAAGAGCGGTATTATCAAGAGCTCAAAGTGTTATTATTAAGGGAATTTGAATTTTTCATCCCCCAATAAAACAGGCATAACGTTTGAAATGCTTTCTCATTGCTCTATATTCTCTGGAATTAATAATTATCGATTAAGGAGTTTCAAAATGGAAGATTTAGTTATCATTGGAAATGGACCTGCGGGTCTGACTGCTGCAATTTACGCCGCTCGTGCAAACTTAAAACCCGTTTTGCTGGCCGGCCCTGTCCCCGGTGGCCTACTAACCCAAACGACAGAAGTAGAGAACTTTCCAGGATTCCCTGATCCCATTCAAGGTGTTGACTTAATACTGAAGTGCCAAGAACAAGCCGAACGCTTTGGCGCCAAAATTCTTTATGATATCGTCGAAAAAGCTGAATTAAAAGAAGGCGGCCCACATAAACTCACATTCACTTCCGGCAAAAGTATTAAAGCCAAAGCGGTTATCATCGCGACTGGTTCATCGCCACGTTGGTTAGGATTGGAATCGGAAGATCGTTTAAAGAATAGCGGAGTATCCGCATGCGCTACTTGCGATGGAGCGTTTTTCCGCGATATGCCAGTAGTTGTCGTGGGTGGTGGTGACACTGCGATGGAGGAAGCACTATTTCTCACTAAATTTACCGACTCTGTTACTGTAATTCACCGCCGCGACAGTTTACGCGCTTCAAAAATAGTCGCTGACCGCGCTATGAAACATCCCAAAATAAAATTCATGTGGGATTCTGTAGTTGAAGAAATATTGGGAGATGAAAAAGTTGAAGGAGTGCGTGTTAAAAACTTAAAAGATGAAAAAGTCTCTAAAATAGCATGCAATGGTTTTTTTGCCGCACTCGGGCACGACCCAAATACCGAATTATTCAAAGGCCAAATCAAGATGGATAAAACGGGTTACATTGAGCTCAGCGGGCAAAGTAGCTATACCAACATGAAAGGTGTTTTTGTCGCTGGAGATTGTGCTGACAACGTTTATCGCCAAGCGATAACCGCCGCTGGAATGGGTTGCAGAGCAGCGATGGACGCCGAGCGTTGGCTCGCAGAATCAGAATAACACCTGTTGAGTCGGAGCGTTGGATAATATCAACGTACCCGTTAGCAATTGCCAATTATTTAAAAATTACATTGTAAAGAGTAATGAAAACATAGTGGATGTTTTCATTACCTATGAGTGAACTCGGTGGAAATCCGAGGCTGTCGCGCAACCGTAAAAGCCGGATCCTAAAGAGTAGTACCTGAGTGTTGAAAAAAAACAGTTTAAAACAACACTCAAAGTGCGCGTAACACATTGGAGATTCAATATGTCATCCGATTTTCTATACCGGAATTTGGAATTATGATCAACCGGGGAAGAATCAGCAACCACTTGCTCTATAAAATTGGAATTATAATTCTATTGGTGTTGTTTTTGCTGGCAATGCTATTTTGGGGATTAAGTTCAGGGGCATCTAAGTTAAGCTATCAACAGATTATTCGCGCACTAATGACCCAAGATGGTGTCGAATATCAAATTATTTGGAATATCCGATTACCTCGAGTGATACTCGCTGCTATAGTCGGCGCATCTCTCGCTATTTCTGGCGCAATCTTACAAGGAGTTATGCGCAATCCTTTGGCATCGCCAAACATCATCGGAGTTACTTCGGGCGGCGGACTGGCCGCAGTGTTAGTATTGGTGATGTTCCCGGCATATTCGCACCATCTCACATGGTTTGCATTTATCGGGGCATTAGGAACGGCACTGACCATCTATTTGGTGGCATGGAATCGTGGCGCGCAACCGATGAGATTGATTTTATCAGGGGTTGCCATTAGTAGTTTGCTCGGTGCGGCAATCACGGCCATTTTATTATTCAATCCTGACCGTGTAATCGGAGTTTTAGATTTTACCGTAGGCAGTTTATCGGCACGTTCTTGGCCACATTTGCAAGCGGTTTGGCCTTTTGCGCTGAGTGGCGGTATTTTAGCCTTCCTGGGAATGCGTGACCTAAACATCATTGCGCTGGGCGAAGAAGTAGCAGCCGGACTTGGACAACGGGTTGAACTAAGCCGATTCATTTTTTTGGCAATAGCAGCGTTATTAGCTGCTTCAGCAGTCAGCGTGGCTGGACTGCTTGGATTTATTGGATTGGTCGCTCCACATATGATAAGAATTATTATAGGGGCTGATTTCCGTTGGTTAATGCCTGGATGCGCTATTTTTGGGGCTGCTTTATTAATTTTGTGCGATACTATCGGCCGGCTGGTGATGGCGCCTTTGGAACTTCCTGCCGGAGTTATCATGGCATTGATCGGACCACCATTTTTTCTCTGGCTTTTAAGACGAAGGTTGAAATATGAAGCTTGAAGCGAAAAAAATCTCCGTGGGCTACGGTGGCAATATTGTTCTTAATGAACTCGACTTAACCGTTGAGACTGGAGAAATATTGACCTTGATCGGCCCCAACGGTTGCGGTAAATCTACATTGCTCAAAACCCTCGGCCGACTTTTAAAACCTTCACACGGCGCGGTCACTCTGAACGGACAAGACGTACACCGTTTTAATACCGCCAAATTGGCACGAATAATGGCGATGTTACCACAGTCACACCATATCTCGGAAGACTTAACAGTGGAAGAGCTGGCTGGTTATGGACGTTTTCCTCATCGAAAACAATTTCGTCCGTTTACTGCAATCGATCGCGTGGCGGTAGAAAATGCGCTAAATTTAACCCAACTCCAAAACTTGCGCAAACGCAGTATCAATACATTATCTGGGGGCGAAAGACAACGCGCCTGGATTGCAATGACTTTAGCGCAAGAACCAAAACTATTGATGCTGGACGAACCGACCACCTTCCTCGATGTTCGCTGTCAATGTGAAGTCATGGAAATAATCCGTAAATTGAACCATGAATTGAAATTGACGGTAATCATGGTGTTGCATGATTTAAATCTGGCGGCACGTTGTTCGACACGCATGGCGACAGTCGGCGAAGGGCGCATTACCCGCATTGGCACTCCACAACAAATTATGACTTCAGAGATTTTACGCACGACCTTCGGCGTCGAAGCCGAAATACATCACGAATCCAAAGGCCTCCCATATTTCATCCCAACCGGAATATCAAAATAAATTGCTGAGTTGAAGAAAAGAGATTGACTCACACGAAGCCACGAAGAGAACAACGGAAAAGGAAAATGGTTCACGCGAAGGCGCGGAGAGGGAAGGAAAAGGAAATTATAACCACGAAAAACACCTACCTACGCCAAGGCTTTGGCAGGAAGTCGAAAGGCACGAAAAGGGAGATTTTTTAACCACGGAAAGCACAGAAGGCCACGGAACAAAAATGGTGTAATTCGGGTTTTGAATTAGCGCGCGCATTATGCGCGCGTGAATTATAAACAATAGTTACGTTGTTTTATGTCGTTGAAATGGACGACATATCCCGTGTTTTCATTCCACAGTCTGGCCTAGTTATGGAGCGCGGACTGTTGTGTGTTGGGGAGTTGGCATGGGAGGTTAACCACGAAAGACACAAAAAGCACAAAAAAGGAGATTTTTTAACCACGGGAAGCACAGAAGGTGCAGAAGTTTTAAGAAAGAGGTGAGAAGTGTGAACGAATACTTAACCCTTAACCCTTATAATTAGTAGTGACCCTCCATTTTTTTGTGATCTTTGTCGTAATCGGCGATAAAATTTGAATGTTTTTCCCCGTAATCTTCCGAAAATTAAATTAATTTTAACTTTTTTTCATTTTAGGGGTTGACAGAATAATTTTTTACTGTATAATAATGTTACTAGCAACATTAATAGGTATTATCAGACATGTTATTGTATCAGAAAATCAGTAAAGATATCCGTCATTCAGTGGACAGTGGTGACTTGGGCCCAGGCGCCAAAATACCATCGGTAAATGACTTGCGTCAGGATTATGGCGTCAGTCATATAACCGCGCTTCGGGTTTATAAAGAATTAACCGACGCCAATTATATCCAAAAACTCCCTGGTAAAGGATATTTCGTACGTGAGCGTTTCTTAAAAAAAACAGTGATAACTGGTACAATCGGCTGTTTTGTCCGGCCTCTGCGCGAATATCGCATTGAGGATAATTATTTCAATGACATAAATTACGGCATCCAATCAGAGTGTTGTGCCAGACGCATCAATCTTTTCCGCTCCCACGCGCTTGGGGGCTTGTATCAAAAAACTCCCACCGATGAGGGATTGTCTGAGATTAAACGCGCTATGCTAAATATTGCCGATCAAGTTGATGGCTTTTTAGTTGATGAAAGAATACCAGACCCAATCATCAGTGAAGTGATCGAAGAAACTAACAAGCCTGCACTTATCGTTAATCGACGTTCCGAATTGGAGATTGATGCAGTTGGTCCTGCTGACCGCCAAGGAATGCTAGACGCGTTGGAAAAAATATCCAGAATGGGTTATAATCAATTTGTCTTTTGCTCTACAGAACCTAGCGATTCCCGTCTACTTGCACCCCGTTACGAAGCATTTAAAGAATTTACCAAAATTAATAAAATTGATAAAGCCAATGTAAACATTATTAATAACTGTAATATAAGACCATGGAGCGAAAGCGCACTTGCTATTGAAAAAATTATTCGCAAGAAAGCAATCAACGATAAAATATTAATTGTTTCGGCAGCCGACAGTTTTGCTCGTGGCCTGACGTCTATCTTATTGACTTCAGAATTTAAATTAAAAGAGGATTTTGGAATTTGTGGCTTCAATGGTTTGGGGTACGCCAATAACTTTAAACCTCAGCTCAGCACTGTTGACGTAAATCCGGTAAAGATAGGGACAATGGCGGTTGATATATTAATGTCGCGTATTTCTCGCGAACAATATTTGAAACCAACATATCATTCTCCAGATGCCATATTCATCTTTGGAGAAACTGTATAAATGATAAAACAAAAATATTAAACAAAAAAAATAAATCAGATTAACCTTAATATAAGGATGATAAAAAAATGAAACACATTATCGACTCAATAAACGCAGTAGCTTAACCATGGAGACATTATTATGACATAGAAAATTACTCGATCATATAGGTCTGAAAAATATTTTCAGAAAAATTAACTCCTAAACCATTGCAAACAAAAATTTCCCAAAAAAATAACCTTAGAATCCTGAATTATTAACAGGGTTATCACCATTAAAGGATAAAATCATGAACTTCATCAAAAATATTACCAATAGAAAGAACAACAACAAAAGTCATAAATCGTTCATAGTCAATAAATTCACTCTTGTCGAACTCCTCATAACGATTGCTATTATAGCAATCCTTGCTGCAATGCTGTTACCAACATTGAATAAAGCGGTTCTTCTGCATTTGATGTAA
>DLIO01000075.1 GCA_002483765.1 Lentisphaeria bacterium UBA7640
GACCGGAAATAGACCCTTATTTACTATAATGTCAATAGTAAAATTAAAATAATTTCTATTTTAATCCATTTAAAAAATAAGCGAGTGCATTTATTTTGATAAAAATCAGGGTGTGAAATAAGTCTGACAAACTCTATGGGGGAACTATTTTCATAGGTTGATCATATAATGTAACTGATGCCTTTAATTCGCGCGCGCATAATGCGCGCGCGAATTAGAAACTAGAATAACATTACTTTTAGAACGTGTTATAGTTGGTGTTTTTAATTATTTTACGCTGGTGGTAGCTAAGTATTCTGTTCCGGATTTTACGCCGGCTACAATTTGTAGAAGTTCTGAGTTTTTCACAGGAACAGTCTTTACTAGTTGCCTTAAGACTTTATTGTTGTTGGCGCGAACATCAAGATATTCCAGTTGACCTATCTTCACAATCGCTTCCTTGGACACTAACAATGCGGATTTTTTGCCAATAGGAATATCACAGCGCGCAAACATTCCAGGCATTAAACCTGCTGTATAATCTGAAAGGTATGCGTTGATGATAAAAGTACGGCTGCCCGGATCTACCGCAGGAACTATCTCCTTGATATCAGCAGTGAAGTTTTTGCCGGTCGATTCAATTTCGACATTCAACTTATCGTCAATTTTAATTTTCTGATAAAGATTTTCGCGAATGGGCACATGTAGTTGGAGTTTGGCAGGATTAAATATTTTCATTAGTGGATTTAATGGTGTTGCTAAGTCCCCTGGTTCGCAATTTCTTTCAGAAACGATACCGTCAAATGAAGCTTTGATAGTGGCATAACTCAGATTTGTGAGAGCAACATCACGTTCATGCTTCATCATCGCGACTTGCGCTTTAGCAACATTAAAATTACTAACCGCTTCTTCGTAAGTACGCCTTGCCACGGTTTGGTTTTCAACCAACTTAGCGTATCGAGTATATTCAGCTTCGGCAAATTTTAGACGACTTTCTGCGCCGTTCAGGTTTTCCTGCGCCGCCTCAGCTTGTGCTTTTAAATCATCTTCTTCGAGACGGATTAAAATATCTCCTGCTTTAAAAGATTCTCCACTACGGAAATTAACCAGAATTACTCGTGCTGTCATCAAGCGCGAAATAATATCAATCTCTTCACGACTGCGAACAGTACCGACAGCAGAGTAATATAACTTAATATCGGTAGGTTTCATAATTTGCCACTGACGAGCAGTTGACGCTGTATCTGTCTTTTGACCCGGCTGAACTTTTGCACCAATGCCAATAGCTCCTGACTGATATAGTATCGCCAAAATAATAAAAGCCGCAACCAATATCGCAAATAATATAAATCTGCTTTTCTTCATTCCTGTACCTCTTTTGTAAGTAATAAATAAATTGCTGGAATCACTACTAAAGTGAAAAGTGTACTGGCGGTTAAGCCAAAAATCAGCGCCCAAGCCAAGCCGGAAAAGATCGGATCTAGGGTTATTGGCCATGCACCCATCAGCGTCGTGACCGCAGTTAACATGATAGGACGAAAGCGCACCGCACCTGCTTCAGCAATAGCTTCGCGAAGTGGAGTTCCACGCGCTTGACTTTCGCCAATAAATTCTAGCAAAACGATTGAGTTACGAATAACAATTCCGCCCAACGCAATCATGCCAATCATTCCAGTCGCGGTAAAAAATACTGGACTAGAGTAGCCGCCTACCGTACTCGTGCCAAAAACATTAAGGAGCCAAAAACCTGGCGCAATACCGATCATCGTTAAAGGGATTGCACACATCATAATCAGCGAAAGCGTGATATTTCCAGTCTGAATAATCAGCAATAGCAGAATACCGCCAAGAGCAACACCAAAGGCGATGCCAAGATCACGGAAGACACGGAGAGTGATTTCCCATTCCCCTTCACCGGCCCAGTCAACAGTGATGCCATCGGGCAGAGGTTTCTCTTTGAGGGTTTTAAATTGAGTGGCAAGAACCATTTCTCCGGGCGCTCGACCAACCGTTTCAGCGGTCACAAGAACCACCGGCCGTAGGTTCTTATGCATGATAGGCATTTCGGATGGCGCTTTTACAAACTTGCCCAATTCCAAAAGCGGAACCGTTCCAGAAGTACCTTTAACAGTGAGTTCGCCTAATCGCTCCAATTTATTACGGTCTGAATAAGGCAAACGCAGTACAATTTGCAAGGGTTGCCGCTCGCCAGCGACTCGCAGATCCGCAACATGATTCCCAGACACTGCCGCAGTTAAACAGCCGGTAATATCTGATGAGCTAATCCCACTAAGGGAAGCTTTATCATGGTCAATTTGAAAAACCCACCGTTCTTGCGATGCTTCATTGATGGTATCAATCTCGGTAAAATGTCTTGAGTCGGTTTCAATCAAGCGTTGTTGTAGAGCTTTCGCCCCAGCGAAAAGCTCCGCATAGCTTTGATCGGGTCTGGCATAAACTTCAGCGGTTACAGTTGCCATTACCGGTGGACCTGGTGGAACTTCGACGATATTCAATATCGCATTATATTGTGAGGCTATCTTCGTTACATCGTCTCGAATGCGCAAAGCAATTTGATGTGACGGCATTTTACGTCTAGCCTTAGGAACTAAATTGATTCTAATGTCAGCATGATTGGAGCCGGTACGCATTTTATACTGACGCACTAGTCCGTTAAAATCGATCGGAGATGGTGCCCCGATATAGCTTTGATAATTAATTACTTCATTCTGTTTAGACAAATATGATTCCAGTTCAATGATCATTTTCGAGGTCGATTCAGTTGTCGTTCCTGGAGGCATTTTAACGACTAATTGAAGTTCGTCACGATTGTCGTACGGCAACATTTTTAATGGAACTTTAAAAAACATCAGTGCTGCCGAACCAATTAAAAGGAGAAAGACCACAAAAAGCAATATCCACGCATTTCGTCTAACTAGAAAAGGGCCGATGATCGCTCCATATAAACGCCTAACCCACTCCGGCGCGCCCTGGGATTTTGATTGAACCCCTTTAAGCTCCCCTGCCCTTCTTTGTAACAATTTTAGTGCCATGAATGGAACAAAAGTCAAAGCACAAACAGTGGAAAAAACTACTGTCAGCGGTACATTTATCGCCATTGGCGCCATATACGGGCCCATCATTCCAGTGATGAAAAACATCGGAGTAAAGGATACAATAATGGCAATCGTCGACATAATAACTGGCGGCAATACTTCGCGCACACCATCTAGAGTTGCTTCCAACGGCGATTTAAGACCAAGTCTGATATGCCGCTGAATATTATCAACATTAGTAATCGGGTCATCAACCACCAAACCTAAACTTAGAATCAACGCAAATAAGGTCACACGGTTTAAGGTGAATCCAAAAATATAATTAGTCATCAAAGCCAGCGCAAAACTGACTGGCACCGATACGCCAACGACTAGACTCTCACGCCACCCCATTGTAAGCGCAATCAATAAAATTACCGTAACTACAGCAAAAAACATGCTTTCAACTAAACCATTAACTCGTTCATTCGCTGATGCACCCTGATTGCGCGTTACAGTCATCTCAATTCCAGCAGGAATAATCGTTTTTTTAGCTTTATCAGCTTCGGCAATGATCTTTTTTGCGAGCGAAACTGCATTTACACCAGCCTTTTTACTGAAAGCAACTGTAACCGCTGGCTTGCCATTATGGCGAACATAAGAGACTGGGCTCTCATATGAATCGGAGACTTGCGCAACATCGCCAATACGAACGATACGGCCATTCTCGGCGCGAATCACCACATTACCCAGTTCGTCTGCCGAAGATGGCACAGGGGCAGTTACTATCAGGTATTCCGTGCCATCTGCCACTGTAGTGCCGACGGTGCCAACCGTATTAGCTTTCTGTATCGCTCTGGCGATTTCTGGCAAACCAATTCGCTGCGCGATTAAGTTTTCGACTATTGGTTCGACCTTGATCACACGCGGTAAACCACCAATAATTTCAGTACCAGAAATATCCGGAATAGAATCAAGTTGTGCAGCAAATTCTTCGGTCACGCGCCGCAACTGTACCGAATCATATTCATCTGAAGAAAGCGTTAAGGTTACAATTGGCACATCATTAATGCTGATTGGAACGATACGCCAACCGGCAACGCCCATGGGAACAATGTTGAGGTTTTCTTCAATCTTATCACGCAAGCGAACCATAGCGCGATCACGATCTTCTCCGACATGAAACCGCACCGTCACGACTGCTCCATCACGACTACTGATCGAGTAGACGTGTTCCACACCATCCAGTTGCCATAAAATCCGTTCCAGAGGGCGCGTTATAAGTTGTTCAGACTCTCCCGGCGAATGGCCAGGATACGCCACTTCAACATTGGCCATCGGTACAATTATTTGTGGATCTTCTTCGCGCGGTGTCACAATTAACGCAACGATTCCGGCAATAATTCCAGCTGCAATAAAAATCCCAGATAGTGGCCCCGATAAAAACAAGCGCACAATGCGCATGATTCCATGTTGCTCCATTATTGTTTCTCCGTCATTTACATTGTAATGCGATTAGATTATCGCAAAAATATTATTTACAGTAATGATTATATCCTCAATATCAATTTTTTCCAGCAGTCTGGCATATCTTTGTAGTTCCTAGAGAATACGAACTTTAAGAATTTGAACACGGTTGAATGCGTTGTAACTCGCCTTTATAATGCGCGCGAGAATTAAGGATATAAATTACAACTTTTTTCGTGATTAGTTTTCCCTTTGTCTAGAAACAAAAAAAGACGGTTTTCACCGTCTTGAGTTATTTTGTAGGTCGCGTTTTACGCTTTACTATCTTCTTTGATAATATCGTGAATCCAATCAACATCAGGGAAGAAATCCAAGAAGAATGAACGCATCATCACAGTCAAACCTTTTTCGCCTAATTCCCAGTCGAGTGCTTTTTCACCGAGGGCTTCACGAACATTGGTTTGGTCAAAGATGATATCGGACGCAAAATACGGTAACAAGTCACCGAGGAAACGACCAATCATCTCATCACCTTCAGTTATTTCGCGACGTTTTACCTCAACTCCTTTTAGGCGTAGAGTGCGACAAACGGCACGGTCAATCATCTCGGTAGTAACTGGGCTATCACCAGTAATATGATAGGTCTTGTTGCATACTGGTTTTTGAAAAAGTGCCGTAATAGCACTTTGTACGTAGTCAATTGGAACAAAATAGACGCGCTCCGATGGGATTGCGTTAAAATGTGCATGAATGTCAACCCACTCGCGTGGATCAATACCTTGTTTGAAACATTGATTTTTCTTTAATTTTGACAAAAACTCAATAATTCGATAGAAAGCTAAAGGACGACGAATACGACCATCTTCAACACGTCCAGTAATAATGGAAGGACGATAAATTGAAAAAGGAATACCAGAATTTCGTACCAATAATTCGGCTTTATACTTACTTTCCTCGTATGGATTATTGAATTCCGCGTTAGGTGGAATTCCTTCCATAGCCAAACCGGAAGAGCGTCCAGCAACGTAAGCAGTACTGACGTAATGAAATTCTTTTACTTTCAAAAGTTTAGCCAGCGCCAAAACATTTTCAGTACCGTGAAAGTTAATATTGAAGGTTTTGCCTTCTGGGTCTTTGCCTAGATTAACGTCAGCAGCACAATGAAAAACAACATTGACATCTTTGAGCAATGGGTTTTTCGCTAATTCTTCAGGGTTAAGGTCAGCGACATCGCCATCAATAACTTCGATTGCTGCCATTATTTTTGAAAATGTTTCCGGACAGCCTTCAGATTTACACTTGGCTTCGAGGACATCTTCGACCCGCACTTCAAGAGGCATTTCCGCACAGCCATCAAACTTGCATTGAGCTTCTATGACTTCTTCAACCCGTTGCCGAGCGGTTCTCGCCGAATTACTTCTGGTGAGAGCTACAATCTTTACGTCCTTGCGTTCTTTCAACAAGGCTGTAGCAAAAGCCCCCCCGACCAATCCGGTAATCCCGGTAAGAAAAATCTTTGTCATTACCACTCCATATAAATTATTTTTACTTTGACTTAAAACTAATCGAATAATCTATTCTTTGACACTGAAATTACAAACTGAATAGCTCATTTATTTGCCGTTTTATTGTTTTTATGATGTTTTCACGCTAGTAAAATCGCCACCCGCAGATTTCATTTGTTGCTTAGCCCACAACAAAAGCTCACGCCGCATCATCATATCCCAATGCGGAAGAGTAGCCTTTTGACTCCGTTCCATGTGACCAGAGTCACTGCAAAAAGCCGGATTGTCAATATTGAAAAATATTTTAGCTTTTCTAGCTGCGGCAATACGAACTGCTTTTTTAAACGCTTTACGCCATGCTGGAGCATACCAGCAGATCATATTAGGGCAACGCTTACCATCGCAATCGGCAGCGTAAATGTTTTCTGGAAGCGCCGCAGTGTCAACTTCCAATTCTTCCCAATTTGCGTGTTCGATTACTTGTGGTTCCCAGATAACGTACCATTTAAAACGCCAACTGCGGTTGCCACACTGAAACTCTGGAGGGAAAATATAAGGGATGCGTTTAATAATGATTTTCCCTGATTCGATGCTGACCTTAAATTCACCAGTAACCCCTTCCAAGTCGGTAGCTCCACCAATGCGCCAAAGGTCATCGCCGTTCCCTATCTCAATGATACGTCCAGCAGTGTCCTCAATACGACAAAACAGGAATGGTTTACTGTCTTGATAGATTACGGAATTTTCGTTAATTTCAACCCATTCTGGCTCTGGCAATGGCTCACCGGATTCTGGACATGACGCCACGGCGATTCTTCGCCACTCACCTTCTAGCTCCAAAGGCTCGATCGCAATATGTTTATACTCGGCTTTACCACCAATACCAATATCAACCACCACCCGCATTTCACCATCAGCAAACAACACATCACGCTTGACTACTGGTTCAACGCCAAACGGGATCACTGTCTTCATCCGGCAATCCTGACTAAGTCCATCAAGGCGCCGATGAATCTGATTTTTAGCAATGATTCCCGAACCTTCGCTAAAATCCCCTATACTTACTGGCTTGATAGAAATCTTAGCATCATACAACTCAAAGGTAAACAAACAGTCAGGACGGCGGCAAAAATCCGCAGTCCAATTCCGTCCATTCAGTATCTGTTTCTTTGAATCTTCCATTATTGCATAATCTCAAAGACGTCGTCAATAGGCTTACGGACTAACGGACCCGCTTTTACCGCTGGATAACCCAATGGCGAAATAGCGATTACATTCCATGGAGCGGTTACTTTAAGAGCCTCATTCATTGCTGTAACATCATAAGCGCAGACCCAGCAAGTACCTAAACCTTCTGCAGTCGCGGCTAACATTAAATGTTCCATCGCAATAGCCGCATCAACATCAATAATCGGCTGTCCGTCGAGCCGTTTCCAGCAAATCTCACTATTGCCAAAAACTACCGCAATCGCTGGCGCCTGCGCCAGCCATTTAGGAGTATAAACTTTACAGATTCTTTCTTTAAATTCATGATTTTTAACAATTAAAAACTTCCATGGTTGAATATTACAGGCTGAAGGGGCCAGATTTACCGCTTCACCGATACGCTGAAGTACGGACTCCGGTATCGGTGTACTTTGGTAACCGCGAATACTGCGACGGGCTTTTATAACATCATAAAATTTCATTTCTAACCTCTCAATTTAGTTGTTGACTTAGCCTGAAATATAATTGGCGAACCCAAAAATGCAATTTCCAGCCTCCAGTATTTATAAATCAACTTCATTTTCCTAAATCTATATGCGCACATCATGGATTAAACATCAAAGCCCCATGGTTAGTCAACCCTACGACGATATAAAACGCCCTAACTATGGTCTGCAATTAGAGCTCGCGCACAATGTTTTCGAAATTTCACAATCACATATGAGAGCAATGCCACGCACTTAAAACACCGAAAAATTCATACGAGCGATGCCTAATTAATTAAAAAACTCCATAATAACCGCAACAATTTTTTTAATGTCGTTGACTTCAAGTTCAAAATAACATGGCGGCCGTAACAAGCAATCGGCATTTTTGTTAGTTACTGGTATTTGAAATCCGCACTCTGCAAGATACTTTAATTGAGTATTTTTTGTCCGATCGATTAAGCAGAAGTAATTCGAACCCGGGAGTTGGCGTAAACTCCTCCCGAAAATTTTAATGGGAATGTAAAATGTTTCGTGATAGGATAATAGACAGTGCTAAAATCAAGAAAATGAGCGCTCTTTTTTGGCATTGGCATCTAGATGAAATTTTAGTTTTCTTGCTCTGTTCGTTGCTGGCCGGATATTTTTTTATCAACAGAGGACCTGAATGTCGAATTTTTTTACACGCTCCCAATGGTGTGTATTTAACATTAGGCGGAAATGAGCCGGGAAATTCTCAAAGTCGATATATTGAGGGGAATAAGATTACCGTCAACTTCCGATTGAGATATACAGAACCTTTGGACCAGCTATGGATAAAATTTAAACAGCAGGCGACAAAGAATCCAGCAACATTAGTCGCAATCGTCTTTTCAAACGACAAAAAAACTGTGCTTTTTAGAAATACAAATTTTATTTCCGAGAATGGCAAAACCTCTTTCCCTTCGACATTTTTGAATACCCAAGATGGATTGCAATGCCAAGGTAAAATCGGGAGTTTTTCCCCATTCACGATGGCACTCGTAAAGCCGTCTCATGGGCCTTACCAATCGCTGACAGGAATGGCGATGCCATTTGATAACTGGGTGTTGCTTTTAATCTTTACCATGCTGGAAGCGGTGGCTTTCATATTGGCGATAAATTATCGACGAATATTGAAAAACTTGAAAAAACCATTACGGCTTCGCCACGTAGGTTTCAAAATAACGGTAGTGGTTATAACGCTACTCTCTATCTTGATTTTTAGCTTCTTTTTCAAACAAAACCATGGGAAATTATACTTCGATGAAGTCGATTATTTATGTTTGGCTACTTCGTTTAACCATAACTCTCCCGACATAGGCCATTTCCCTGAATTGTTTAACTTCCGAACTTATGGATATCCTTTATTTTTAGCAGTTAATATTGCGATTGCGGAGAGATTTTTTGTTGCAGATTTTCCTTTGCACGTTCGAACTTCAATTCTGGTAGTAATGGTATCGTATTTACTATTTTTAGCGGCGAGTTATGTTTTGCTGGCTTTGCTGTTGCGATTACCATTATCATGGGGCTACGCGGTTGCAGCTTGGGCTGGAATCATATTAAACCCCTGGGTCATTCAAGCCTCAACATTGATGTTATCAGATTTACTGGCGGCAATTCTTGTAATGTTGGGGTTTTCATGGTTGATTTTATTACGTGATCGTTCTTGTGCGCATGTTTGCTGGCAGATTGTCTTTTTGGCACTTGCAGTGATGATTCGTCCAGTCATGCTAATTTTTGTGCCAATTTTCGCCATTGTGTACGGCTGTATTTGTCTTCGAGAGAAATGCTCTTGGCAACAGTTCATTCGACCAATTTTACCAGGATGCGCACTGCTATTACTGATTTTCATGCCCCAGATGTGCATTAATTCTGTTCTCTGTCCAGAAGTAAAATTTCCAATTGTTCTCGAACTCGGCAAAGATCACTGGGATGCGTCGCCTAAATATTTAAAATACTCAACTGACCCAATAAACAAGCGACGTGGTTCTCATATCGCGTATTTTGAAAATCCAGTATATGCTGCCGGCAACTATCGTTCACGTAAAGAATTTCTGTTACAACAGCCAATCCAATTCGTCATTTGGTCGTTTGCTCATTTGCCATCTGTAATCGATCAGGGCGAGTTAAACTCTTTTGATACATATATCCGCCCTCGACCAGCATGGTTAGTTCGCGGAACGCTGTTCATATATTATCTTTACTGGCTTGCTGCGTTTATAGCACCGGTATTTTGGATATTTAGGCGTAAATCGCGTGAAGAAATATTTACTGGAATAATGTTTTTATTGCCATTGATTGGATACACTGGAGTAATAATGAATACCCAAATTGAGTCTAGATTTGTTTACCCCATGCTTTTTTTATTACCATCATTGGTCGCCATGGGATTGAGGCATACTGGGAATTTTCTTTGTTCGGGAAAAACAATACCGAGAATATTGCTTATGTTGGTGCTAATCGGGGTATGGAGTTGCGGATGGTTTTTCTTTCATTCTTGGCTTGATGGTTTAGTGCTTAAATAATTTAAAATACAACAACGATGAAACGGAGAACAATATGCAAGTCATGCCTCAGGAGAATAAATCAGAACGAAAACTATCGCTGATTTTGTTATCGTATTATAGCGGAACGCGGATTCGGGCGTGTTATGAAACTATTCAACGGTTATTGAATGCAGCGAATATTTCGTTTGAATTTATCATTATGGATGATGGTTCGAAAGACGATTCTTATGAACTAGCCCAACTTCCGCGGGCAGAAAAA
>DLIO01000106.1 GCA_002483765.1 Lentisphaeria bacterium UBA7640
TTTTTATCGAGATATTTTACAGTCCAGGACAGACCCTGATAAAAAACCCCCGGCTTCCACGCAGGAAATAAATTACTGGCTTGACTTCCTGCCGAATATCCGTAAAATAGCAGTTTTGTCGTACAGACGTTGTAACGCCTTTTCAATTCTGCCAATGCATTTTCCAGCGCCCGAGTTTTGACCACAATTTGCTCGGCAGAGGCTGAAGTCCCAGTTAAGAATACAACAAGAAATAGCGCTAATATTAATACTGTATTTATTTTGGCGTTTATGTTTTTTTCCACTGTTGAATCTCAGTCCTTACAACTTTATCATCCTCAAAATACAATAACACACTGGTTTCCTTTTGAAAGATGGAGATTGAAAATCTTTTTCTCCTATCAACCTCCCATGTATTACAGTCCATCAACTCGTCGTCCTTAAGCGCGGTGGATATATCTCTATAGTAAAGATTATTATATTTATAATTTTTACTGTTTTTAATACCTATATTCAATTCCCCGCTTTGTGTTCTAGGGCTTTCCTGAAATATAATTTCCAGTACCTCTTGTTTGCTTTTTCCAATAAAGCGAGATGATTCTATGTTAGGTGTTGAACAACATGACATTAAGAGCGTTAACGCACTTGACGCAACAAGAAAAATAAAAGCTATACTAAATATTTTTCTTGAAATTTGCTTTGATTTTCCCTTATTCAAAGTATTGCCTCGGAATTAGATCTTCTTCACCCCAGTCTACTCCGAAAAATTCTCCCAATGCCTCTCTGGCGCTTTCTGGAATGCCTACACGTTCCAACATCGAATTTACCCATGCCGCACAATTTTCATCAACAAGACTGTAAGGACAGTTATCTTGATACTCATTAATAGCTTTCTGTAGAGCATTAATAAATTCCGTATCCGTCATTCCTTGAGGAGTTGGTATTTCATGCATTTCAGCATCCCAATCAGAAAAAAATCCAGGAGGATAATTTGTTGGATCTAAATGCTCTCTTACCGATTGAAGGTCATTTGCTTCATTTGGCGTACTTACTAAATTTCCATTTTTGTTTTGCCCCCCATTCGTCCACCCTTGACTACCACTTCCTAAATCAGTAGTTTGTCCGGTGAAATCATTCGGATTGTCCGGTATAAATGTGAGAAAATGGTGATTCCCAATTGGAGAGCTTGCCAAATCACGAGCAGTCCAATAGACTTTTGTCCCCAAGAGATCAATACATGTATGCGCTCGATTATTAGCATACGCCAACTGATTCCAACCGTCGGGGTAGCCGAGGGGATCAGCGGTTTGCCACTTGCCTTGAGTGGGGCGGTAGGCGCGGAAGAGGAAAGCGTAGCCGAGTTCGCCGATCATCGGCTTGCCGGTGAATAGGGCGTCTTTGTTGTCGGTTTCACCGAAGGCACTTATTTTTATTGATTTAAATGTTTCACCTTTCATTCCGATGGTGGTACCGAGCATGTCGTTGAACATGACATCGTTTCCGGCAAGAATGGGGTTGCCACCAGTGACGTAGGGTTCATTTACATAACTGGTTTCGTTGCGCTGAATTAGAGCCAAGCCGTCCCAAAGGAAGGTTTCCTGCTTGTCGGCATAAGTCGCGGAAGCGATCTGTCCGTTAATGTGATAATCGAACGCGGCGACCATGGTTCCATTCTCCTGAACATTGACAATCTTATCCAGCCAGCCGTAAGAATACATCTTATCGCCTTCTTTTACAAGCCGTCCGGCGGCGTCATAAGCGTAATTTGTAACTTTGCCGTCAGCAGTGGAACTAACCAGCTGATTGACTTTGTCCCGATTGCGTCGACCGAATCACAAACTCCATTATTGATATAAAAGCACCAAAGATAAAGCTTGACCCCAAATATCTCTTTTTTTGCTTTTTTTTCAGAAACAACCTTGACTTTTCTTGGAAAATCTGACACCAAAGATATTATGTCCCAAGAGATCATAAATTTTTCAGAAAAACAGCAAGTATTAATCCAAGAGATACAACAATTAAGCATAATAAAAGTATTAATAAAATAATTAATATCAAATAAGATTCTATTTTTTCATAGAATAAGTATTTCTTTGCATCATTTTCATCAACTCCAATAATAAGCCTGCTGAACGATTCTTTCTTAGTATGCTGCCGTGATAAAGTCCAATAAAAGTTACGCAATGAATAATAGTTAAGAAGATAGAAATGTAATGGTATATTTTTATCTTTGGCTTTATTGCAAAGTCTCTTCCCATATCTTAATAATTGAATAGATAGAGGTATTAATAAAACGAAGCAACTAAAATATATTAAAATCCCCATTGCAATAATTTTTTCAAGCATGATATCAACTTCACTCCGTCAAAAAAGGACGATTTGCGTTACTAATAAAAGCCGCCGACAATGTTTCGTCAGTCAAGTTTAGGTCGTTATTTATAATGTTAGTTATGCTATCCATAAAGTCATAGAGATTAAATAACGGTTCTGATTGATAAGTCATACCAGCTCCAACTGTAAACGCTGCAGGTAGCCCCAGTTCTATTCCCAGACCACCTGTAAAAGATTCACTCATTAATCCATAGCTTGCATTCGCTGCAATTTTGCCTGTGCCTCCAGTTGCAAGAATGGTTGCGTCTACGCCTGATGATGGCGAATCACTTACATTTAATGTAACTCCTAATCCAACATCAATACCCACAGAGCCCGTTGCAGTCCCTGTAAAATTTACATCCCCAGTAGTTGTATCAAGTCCTAACCCGAGAGAGAGCTGTGGTCCACCAACAAAAGTTAAAGAAATATTTAAAGTAATACTAAGATACCAAAGCCCCAAAGGATCAACATAGGTGGTTATTTTATTATTCACATACGCGAGGTTGTTCCAGCCATCGGGGTAGCCGAGCGGGTCGGCGGTCTGCCATTTGCCTTGGTCTGGGCGGTAGTTACGGAAGAGGAACGCGTAGCCGAGTTCGCCGATATGGGGTTTGCCGGTGAAAAACGCGTCCTGGCTTTTTGCCGAATCGCCATTCGCCGCCGGTCGTGCCGGCTCGCCGAAAGCGGTCATGTTGACCTGATTGACCTGTTCGCCGGACTTCACTCCCAAAGTGGTGCCGAGCATATCGTTGAACATTACATCGCCTTTTGAGCTAAGGATCGGGTTGCCGCCGGTGATGTAGGGTTCGTTGATAAAGTTGGTAATCCGGCTTCCGGTTCCGAAAGCCGGCAACTCCGCTGTCGGTCGTACCGACCGCTGAATTAAAGCGAGGCCGTCCCAGAGGAAGTTTTCGGTTTTGTCGGCGTAAGTCGCGGAAGCGATCTGTCCGTATTTTAAATTTGCTGTCATAACCATTCTGCATTTTTTGATTCATACTCAATGAATTAATTTAAAAGTCTTTTACACTTACGCAAGTTGTCCTAGATTCGGGGAACACCACAAGTATTCCCTTGCCCCGGTATTTCAACACTTCAGATCATTGGTTATTTTCTAAATGCATAATATGATTTTCCAATATTTGTAGCTCATTCTGTGGCAACTTCCAACAGCCACTCCAACCATACTTTTTCATATCACGCTTTTGGAAACCAATGAATTCGCCAAAAGTTTTGTTATTAATATATGATGACAATAAATCAACTTTTAACTTTCCATTGAAGTTGGTAATACATAAAGAAACCATTAACCCAACTTTCACCGTTATT
>DLIO01000072.1:0-15186 GCA_002483765.1 Lentisphaeria bacterium UBA7640
GTCGGACAGATGCCCTTATTTTAAATCCACAAATATCGAATGACTTTGCGCTCTATGCACTTTGTGGTGTTTATGAGCTAAGCATCCAAAATATACGCAAAATGAATATTTTTAAACTTCTCGACGAGTCCCGTAACTTAGTTAGCGTAACTCTATATTTAGGCCTTCGGCGAGTTGTTTGCGTAATTTTTCGTGAGCATTGTTCACTTCAGCATCGGTCAGCGTTCGTTCTTTACTACGAAAGGTAATCGAATAAGCCATGCTTTTGCGCCCTGCCCCCAAAACTTTTTCATCAGTAAAAATATCAAAGAGTTTGACACTTTCCAAGTTTTTAGGGCGAGACGATTCGATGAACTCGACAATTTGACGATGAGTCAATGAGTTATCCGCGGCAAAGGCGATATCGCGCGAAGTTGATGGGTACGGCGACAATGGTTTATAAAGCTGCAATCCTGGGGTGGATTCCATTAACAACGCCACTTCAAATTGTCCGACAAACACTGGACTTTCACTTTTGAAATCAGCACTAAGTTTTTTTGACAACTGACCGAAATGACCGGCAACTTTCTTACCTAGATATAAAGCCGCACATTTATTTTTTTCAAAGCGTTCATCATCAATAGCTTCGAAACTATAATTAGTGATTTTGCGAATATTCAGCAAGGATTCAATCAAACCTTTCATATCATAAAAGTCATAAATCGGCGACTGACCATCCGAACATAATTCAGCATGGCGTCGACCGGTTTCCACTAAAATCAATTCTTGACGCTCTTCAGGGAACATGGTCTGATTGCCACAAAAAACCCGGCCTAACTCAAACAATCTTAAGCTGGTGTTTTTGCGCGCGATATTGCGTTCGATAGTTTCAAGCATTTCACCGAGTAGCGACGGGCGCAGAACACCCGAATCGCGACCAATCGGATTAATCATGCGAATAATATCCTTTTCTGTAAAGCGAGTATCAGATAAAGCCGAAGCGTCGCTGACTGTGCTGTAATGAAGACACTCGAACATCCCCAAGCCAATCAATTGTTCTCTGAGCTGCTGATAAGCGATGTAAGCGTCATCTTTAATTGATGCCGCAGACTTCACCATCACGGGAATATCAGGAACTTGGTCAAGGCCATGAATTCGCGCGACTTCTTCAGCGAGATCGGCTTCACGTTCAATATCTAAACGAAAAATAGGTGGCTTGACCAAGCATTTTTCGCTATCAATCGCGGTGACTTCAAGATATAGTTTGCGGAAAATATGAACTATCTCTTCGTTACTCAACGTCATGCCAGTTAACGAACGAATGCGTTCAAAACGACAAGCAAAAGGCGCAGGTTCGTTCAATTCGCCACACACGTCAAATAGCGGACCCACTAATTCGCCACCAGCAATTTCCAGAATCAGCTGAACTGCTCGATCTGCAGCGCGTTCCGCCATTTTCCAGTCAACCCCGCGTTCATAACGATATGACGAGTCACTAGAGATGCCAAAAGAACGTGCTGTTGAGCGAATGTTAGAAGGTTCAAAAACCGCAGTTTCCAGGAGAATATTTACTGTTTCCAGCCCTACCCCAGAATCAATCCCGCCCATAACGCCGGCCAGACATACCGGTTTTTCCGCGTCAGCAATGACCAAATTGGCAGGACTTAATACTAATTCCGAATCATCAAGCAGTGTAATTTTTTCACCTTTAGTAGCACGACGGATTACTACCCGTTTGCCAGCTAATTTGTCACGATCAAACGCGTGCAGCGGCTGTCCAAGTTCAAACAGTACAAAATTGGTAATATCGACAATATTATTAATTGGCCGCAGACCAATTGCAGTCAAAAATTGTTTAAGCCAGTCAGGGCTTTCCGCTACTTTGACATTGCGAATTACGCGTCCGAGATAACGCGGACAATCTTTAGAATCTTCAACCGTTACCAGGTTACCCAAATCTTGAGTCAAAGTGGGTTTAGCCTCTACGATTTCTGGAAGCGTCGCTACCGAGTCAAGCAAGCATGAAATATCACGCGCTACGCCCCAATGCGAAAGCCAGTCAGGACGATTCGGAGTTATTTCTAAATCAAAAACTGTATCGCCAGTGAATATCTCATTCAAAGGTTTCCCGACCGGTTGATCGAGTGGCAGTTCGAGGAGTCCGCTTTGATCGCCACGTAAACCAAGTTCGTTAGAACTACACATCATACCAAATGATTCTTCACCGCGTAGTTTAGATTTTTTAATTTTGAATCCAGCCTTGGATTTTGCGTCATAAAGCACAGTGCCGATAATGGCAACCGGGACTTTTTTACCGACATCACAATTAGGGGCGCCACAAACAATTGCCAATGGTTCTTCGCCACCGACATTAACTTTGCAGCAAGACAAAGTATCCGCGTTTGGATGTTTCTTGCGTTCTACAATCTCCCCGACCATAACGCCATCTGGAATCTGACCAACAGCGTCAATTGATTCAACTTCAATTCCGGCCATAGTCAGTTTTTCAGCCAACTCCGCGATTCCACAGTCGACTTTAACATACTGCGCCAGCCAATTATATGATATTTTCATCATTGCACCTTAAATTTAAAACTGTTCCAAAAATCTTACATCGTTTTCGTAAAGCAACCGAATGTCATTGATTCGGTAACGCAACATGGCAATGCGTTCAATACCCATTCCAAACGCATAACCACTCCAAATTTCCGGGTCATAACCGACATTTTTGAGAACATTGGGATCAACAACTCCAGCGCCAGCAATTTCCAGCCATCCTGAGTCTTTGCAAACGCCACAGCCGGAGCCATTACACATAATACAGGAAAAGTCATATTCCACGCTGGGCTCAGTAAATGGGAAAAAGTGTGGCCGTAAACGAATTTTGATTTTTTCGCCGAACATTTCTCCGGCGAACTTTTGTAAGATACTTTTCAAATCGGCTAATGACACTTCACGGTCTATCAGCAACCCTTCGATTTGATGAAAATTCATGCTGTGTGTGGCATCCGGGGTATCACGGCGAAAACAACGCCCCGGTGCAACAATACGTACCGGCGGTTCTTGACTTTGCATCGTGCGAATCTGCACTGGAGAAGTCTGGGTGCGTAATAAACGACCATCAGCAAAATAAAATGTATCGCCAGGATCACGCGATGGATGAGCAGCCGGGGTGTTTAATGCGTCAAAGTTGTGAAAAACATCTTCAATTTCTGGACCATCTGCAACAATAAAACCCAAACGTCGAAATATCGCCACAGCTTCATCAATCACCGTAACGATCGGATGTTTGCGCCCTAACGGCTGACGCCTGCCGGGTAGTGTTAAGTCCAGAAGTTCGCCACTGCCAGCTTGGGAAGAAGATTTAATGCGTACAAGCGCCGCATCTATCAGTTCGCGACATCGTTCTCGCGCATTATTAAAGGCGATTCCCGCCGTTTTGCGCTCTTTTGGTGACAGCGCGCCCATCGCACCGCTAAGCGACGCCAATAGGCCTTTACGACCCAAAATATGGATCCTCACTTCTTCTACTGCCGCTTCGTCAGAGGCGGCGACTAATTTTGCTTCGGCATCAAGCAGCGCCGAATTAATTTGTTCAGCAATCGGGTTGGGCATTTTTCCCTCTATGCGGTTATTTTCAGTCTAAAATTAAAAAACAAAAAAAGCTTGAAAAGGAAGTGCGCTTCCAGTCCAAGCTTTATCTTTACAATAAATGCAAAAGAATCTAATTAGGCCTGCGCAACTTTTTCTACGAGGCTTTTAAATTCTTGTGGTTCAAAAACCGCTAGATCAGCGAGAATCTTGCGATTCAGGTCAATATTAGCTTTTTTCAAGCCGTTGATAAATTTACTGTAATTGGTTCCGTTCAAACGACATGCTGCGTTAATACGAACGGTCCATAAACGACGATATTGTTGTTTTTTCTGTTTACGTCCGCGATAAGCATGACTTTTTGCTTTATCGACAGCGTCATAAGCAGTACGGATAGTTTTACTACTGCGTCCGTAAAAACCTTTGGCGCGTTCAAGAACGCGACGGCGACGTTTGCGTGAGGCAACTGAATTTTTTACTCTCATAATTGCACTCTCCTTACTTTGTGCCGTATGGCAGAGCTGCTTTTAAGCGGCCAACATCTGCTGGTTTTACTGCTGCGTCTTGTCCGAGACGACGGCGACGCTTTGCGGATTTACCGGTCAACAAGTGACGGGCTCCCGCTCTACGACGGCGGAATTTGCCGGTACCGGTCTGTTTCACCCGTTTAGCGACACTTTTTCTAGTCTTCATCTTAGGCATAGTTGTTCTCCTTTGGAGGTTAGTTGTTCAACCGAAGCGGCCTATGCGCTAGCCGTCATCGGGAAATTGCTCGTTTATCGAGCTATCGTAAGGTTAATCTCTTAACCGTTTTCTATTGTCAATTTTCTTTCAGTTCGTCATCAACTTCGACCAATTGGCCTTCCTCATCAAATTCAACTTCAGTCAAAAGTGCACTCTCATCAACTTCGCCTGTATAGGTTTGAGACTTTGTTTTACTCTTTCCAGTTCTTACCGGGGTGAAATGAATTACAATCATGCGCCCGTTAAGTTTAGGTTGATCTTCGGTTGTGCCAATCTCTTTCAAGTCTTCGATCACTTTGGCGATTAGTTGGAAACCAATCTCCTGGTGCTGCATCTCTCTTCCCCTAAAGGAAAGAACTACTTTCAATTTATATCCTTTCTCTAAAAAATCAATCCCACGATTCAGTTTTACCTGATAATCGTGCGTATCAATATTAGCATGAAATTGGATCTCTTTGAGTTTTTGAGTAACACTAGTCTTTCTTTGTGCTTTTAGGTTCTTCTTCTGCTCAAAGACTAGTTTTCCAAAATCCATTACTCGACATACTGGCGGCGTGGATTTGTCTGCCACCAATACTAGATCCAGTTTAACGTCAGCGGCGCGTTGCCTAGCCTCGACATAACTGACGATGCCAATCTGTTCTCCATCCACACCGATTAAACGTACCTCAGAATGGGGAAAACTCTCATTTGGTTTTATCAACTTAGCGATATTCGTGTCCTCCAGATAGTTATGCTGTTGAAAAGCTCATAAACTAGCACTCTTTGTTCTCTATTTCAAGCCGCATTTTGTCGGCAATCTGTTTTATATCCATTTCACCGAGTTGTCCTTCGCGTCGTGACCGCACCGCCATGGTGCCGTTTTCCACTTCACGGTCACCAATCACCAACATATACGGAATTCGTTCATTGCGCGCATTCTTTATTTTTGCGTTAACGCTTTCAGAACGATCATCGAGTGAAACTCTGAAACCAAGTTGCTTCAATTCTGCTAACACCTTAACGGCAAAATCATGTTGACGATCAGTTATTGGCATGATGCGTGCGTGTTCTGGAGCCAACCACAATGGAAACGCTCCAGCATAATTCTCTACCAAGATACCAAAGAAACGTTCAATTGAACCCAATAAAGCGCGATGAACCATAAATGGACGGTGTTTTTTACCGTCATCTCCGATATAGGTCATATCAAAACGATCCGGCAGATTAAAGTCAAATTGAATCGTTGAGGTTTGCCATTCACGCCCGATAGCGTCTTTGATTTTTAAATCTATTTTCGGGCCATAGAATGCTCCACCGCCTTCATCTATTTCACAAACCAAACCGGCATCGGCTACTGCTTTTTCTAAAGATTTAATCGCCAAATCCCAGCGTTCGGGTTCGCCGACTGCCTTAGCGGGACGAGTAGCCAAATAAGGTTTAATCTCTTTAAAACCAAAATCCTTCCAAACTTGGAGGCTAAAACGCAACACTTCGGATATCTCATGCTCAATCTGTTCTGGAGTACAGATAATATGGGCATCATCTTGAGTGAAACCGCGCACGCGCAACAGTCCATGAAGCGTTCCACTTTTTTCATAACGATAAACTGTTCCCAACTCCGCCCAACGCAAAGGCAATTCGCGGTAGGAGTGTATACGAGATTTGTAAATTTCAATATGAAATGGACAGTTCATCGGTTTGACGTAATAATTCTGTTCATCAATTTCCATCGGCGAATACATTGAATCTTTGTAAAAATCTAGATGTCCACTGGTTTCCCACAAAGCACTGCGCCCGAGATTCGGAGTGTAAAGCATATCATAGCCATTTTTATAGTGAGCATCGCGCCAGTAAGTTTCAAAAGTATGGCGAACAAATGCTCCTTTAGGATGCCACAATACCAAACCAGGACCAACAGTATCGGAAAAACTAAACAGATCAAGCTCACGACCCAATTTACGATGATCGCGTTTTTTAGCTTCTTCAAGCATTTGAAAGTAATCGTTCATTGCTTTTTTATCTTCAAAGGCAGTTCCATAGATGCGTTGCAACATCGGATTATTCTCATCACCACGGTAGTACGAACCAGCAATAGTCAACAGTTTAAAGGCAGCGATCTGGCCACTGTTTTCAACATGTGGGCCGCGACAAAGATCAACAAAATCGCCAAGCCGGTAAAAACTGATAACTTCACCTTCAGGAACCGCGGCAAGACGCTCCAGTTTGTAAGTTTGGCCCTGTTCTTTTAGTAAAGTTTCCGCTTCATCGCGGGAAAGTTCAAACCGTTCAAACGGTAAACGTTTATTGACAAGCTTGCGCATGGCTTGCTCAATCGTCGCAAGGTCGTCAGGAGTGAAACGGTGTGCCAAATCAAAATCGTAATAAAATCCATCCTCAGTTGACGGGCCAATATCAAATTTTACATCTTCGTACAATTCCTGTACAGCCGCGGCCATCAAATGTGCTGTACTATGTCGCAACGCTTCCAAGTCAAATTTCGCCATTTTACAAACCTCTTTCTTTACATAAAATCTATTCAAAAAAATCTAAATGTCGTGGAGCGGGGTTGATAATATTTCTGACCGGAGCAAAACTTCTCCGGTGTACCCTACATATCCCAAACTTTTTCAAAGCTTCCAAGTGAGCTTTGGTTCCGTAACCTTTATTTCTTTCAAAACCGTAACACGGAAACTCGGCGGCCAAAACCGTCATCAATTTGTCACGATGAACTTTTGCCAGAATACTGGCAGCAGCAATAGATGCCGATCTCGCATCACCTTTAATCAGAGCGGTATTCGGTAAATCAAATCCCGGCACTGGCAAACCGTCAATCAACAAATAATCAATTTTATCGAGCTGTTTCACTGCGCGCCGCATTGCTTCACGCGATGCTTGTAAGATATTGATGCGGTCAATCGTTTCCACATCCAACTCTGCGACTGCCCATTGAACGCCGACAACCGCTAGAATGGCTTCATGCAACTCAACCCGCTGCGCATCCGTCAATTTCTTCGAATCATTTACTTTCGGAATCTGTGCGCCGATTGGAAAAACCACTGCAGCAGCAACGACCGGACCAGCCAACGGGCCACGCCCAGCTTCGTCAGTTCCTCCTACAAAAGAAAAACCCTCGCGCCAAAATTTATGTTCTTGGGCGAGGAGTTCATCATCTGGGGAAAAATATTCCATTAATCAAATTCCGTACCGTTAATAATTACGGCGTGAAACCTAGGTAGTTGCCTTAATCTCTTTTTTCTTTGACTTTGGCAGCTTTACCAATTTTATCGCGCAGATAATATAGTTTTGCGCGACGAACATCACCTTTGCGAACAACCTCAATCTTCGACAAGCGCGGGCTATTGATCGGGAATAAACGCTCTACACCTTGTCCGGAAATAACCCGGCGCAGTGTAAATGTTTCCTGAATAGCACCACCGCTCTTCGCGATTACCACTCCAGTAAATGCCTGAATACGCTCGCTTTCGCCTTCTACGATACGCACAAACACTTTTAAAGTATCGCCGACGCTGAAGTCAGGATGCGCGTGTGTGCACTCTTCTTTGTTAATTTTGTCCATCACATTCATACTTGTTTCTCCAAGTTAATTTATCTCGTTTTTCAATAAATCTGAGCGCAGTTGACGAGTCAACTCAAGCGCCTTACTCTTGCGCCATGACGCAATTTCTGCATGATTGCCCGAAAGTAAAACATCCGGAACTTTCATACCTCTAAACTCTACCGGACGCGTATACTGCGGATATTCCAGCAGATTGCCACTGAAAGATTCTTCCGCGCTCGATTCTTCACAACCAAGAACTTCAGGAAGCAACCTCACTGTCGCATCACAAATCACCATCGCGGCTAAATTACCGCTAGTCAACACATAATCGCCAATCGAAACTTCTAAATCTACCAAAGAATGAACTCTTTCATCCACCCCTTCATAGTGTCCACAGACCATAATAATATGTTCTGCACCAGATAGTTCCTGCGCCATGCGCTGATCAAAACGTTTCCCGCGCGGACTAGTCATCAAGACTAAACTGTCTTCCCGCCGCAAAGCCTCTACCGCTTCAAAAATTGGTTCTGGCTTCATCAACATGCCAGGTCCTCCGCCATAAGGCGAATCATCGACCGTGCCACGCGCGTCATGGGTAAAATCACGCAAATTAATCGCATTGATCGTTACCAAACCTTTTTTTCTGGCTCGCCCGATAATACTCTCATCAAGCGGGCCGAAAAAAATATCGGGAAACAACGTTATGATATCAATTTGCAATTATTTATCAACCACTTCGACTGATACTCTTTCCCTTAAACGTCCGGCAGCACCGCTCGCCAGCGAACGAATCGCTGTGATGGTTTTGCCGTTCTTACCAATTACTTTTCCGATATCTTCTTTTTCACAGTCAATTTTTATAACTTTGATATCTTTTTCCGTGTCAGATATAATTCTGACCGATTCAGGTTTATCCACCAGTGCCCGGACTACATAGTCCACGAAGTTTTCAATATCCTTCAGGGTCCCCGTTGAACCGGTGGATTCCGGTGTACCCCGAACTTCAGGTGAAGTTCCGGATTGTCCGGTGAGAAATTTAAAAAATGATTTTATCATTTTGCCGGTTCCTTACAATTCAATGTGGACATTATTATTCAGCGGAAGCAACTTTAGGCTCTTCTTCAGCCTTAGGTTCTTCGGTAGCTTGCGCCTCTTCTGCGGCTTTAGCTTCTGCGGCGGCTTTAGCTTCTGCAGCGGCTTTGGCCTTCTCTGCTTCTGCTGCGGCCTTGGCGTCTGCGGCGGCTTTAGCTTCTGCTGCTTTTGCAGCTTCAGCGGCCTTAGCCTCTTCTTCCATGCGAATCTTAGCTTTTTTATTCAAACGCGGAGTTTTCACTTTATCGCCAAGTTTACGCCCTTCTGCAGCGCGTTTCGCAATTAAATCAACGGTTTCACTTGGTTTTGCGCCAACTCCAATCCAGTAGGAATAGCGTTCCATATCAATGTTTTCATTTTTGTGCCGGGGATCATAGACACCAATCTCTTCAATTGCTTTACCATCTCTGGAGCTACGGATGTCCATTACGACAATCCGGAAACAACTATTATTGCGCGTCCCGGTTCTTTTTAATCTGACCTTTACAGACATTCTTTCAGACCTCGTTATAAGTTCTTCTACTTCAGTGTTTTTGTGCGCAATTTGTAAGTATTGTCCGGCCAGCCGCAAATTCAAATTTTTTGCCGAACCACACTACATAAAGCACACAACCATATAATGATTGTCCCCATGACAATCAAAGAAACGCTTAATATACCGGCTTACTGTAACTCTGCAAATTGATTTAGCATCATTTTTCCATTTTTTAGCTCATAAATAGAATTGAACTAACAATCTCAGAAATTAGCAGTTTCCCAAGGCCCGCACTCAGGTCATGAAAAGCTTACTGATTTCAAGGCTCTACGAGAGGATAGTTGTGATTTAAAATGAGTTCTCTGCTGCGGGAAATTTCTTATTCTTTACTTCTTCGACGTATTCTTTGAACGCTTTACCAATAATTTCGTGGAGCTTAACGTAATTCTTGGCATGTTTGGGCATAAAGCCATCAGACATCCCTAGAAGGTCGGTAACAACTTGAACTTGGCCGTCACAATGAATCCCTGCCCCAATGCCAATAGTTGGTATTTTGAGAGCTTCGGAGATACGACGACTATTTAAAGCCGGAATTCCCTCGAGTACTAAACCGAAAATTCCTGCCGCTTCTAGCTTTTGTGCAGTCTCAATTAATTTTAGTGTTTCATCTTCCGTTTTTCCCGCCAATTTATAGCCACCAGAAACTAGTACTTGATGTGGCATCAAACCGATATGTCCCATTACTGGAATGCCACACTCGATCATCCGTTCAATTAGGGGAACGGTGTTATTACCGCCTTCAATTTTAACCGCGTTGCAACCAGCTTCCTTCAGGTAGCGCGAGGCATTGTTGAGACCAGCGACAGTATCACTCTCATAACTCATAAATGGCATATCACCGACAATAAAAGCATTTGGCGCGCCACGGCGCACTGCAGCACAGTGATGTAGTGATTGTTCCATAGTAAGTGGAATAGTATTTTCATAACCAAGCACAGTATTGGCCATGGAATCGCCAACCAAAATAATTTCTACACCGGCTGCGGTGGCCAGCGCTGCAGTCGGCGAATCATAAGCAGTCAACATGACAATCGGCTCGCCACGCTCTTTCATTTTACGAAAAGTTCCAACATTTATTTTTCCAGCCATAATATTCTCCTGCATTTAATAGCGGTTCATAGGTGCAATTATTACTCATAATATAGCATTCAGCATTAGGAAAAACAGTTACAGTAGAAATTTGCTCATAATCAATGGCGCACAAACCCAAATTACGAGTTGTATCAGATAAAAATATTTTTTAGGTTGAATTGAACGTGCTCTGGTTTAAATTAATTTCAATCCGAAAGAGAGATTATAAAATAAATAGAGAGAGGGGTGCATGAAGAAATCAAGACTGAAGCGTCGCCAGAGTCGGAGTTCACATCCAGCAAAACGTTTGCGTCGCGAACCCAAACAACGTCAACAACCCAACGCGATTACTATTGTTGGCATTATAAAAATGACTTCGCGCGGTTATGGTTTCGTAATACCAGAAATAAACGAAGCCCCGAATGATGAAAAAGTAGCAGATATTTTCATTCCTCCGCAATACACCATGACAGCGATGAATGGCGACAAAGTTAAAGTTGAGGTACTACCTGAAGTCCCTGAATATAAAAATGACCGTGGACCAGCAGGCAAAGTGGTCGAAATTCTTGAACGTTCGCGCAGTTCTCTTGTCGGCGAAGTTATCAGTGGACACAAAGTACGCCCAATCAACCCTGATTTTCCTGGTGAAATAGATATTTACGGCAATGCCCGTGGAGCAAAACGTGGCGAATGGGTTGAAGTTAAACTGCTGGAAAGTGCTGGGCGCGACGGATTCCGCCAGGGCACAGTTGCCGCCAAATTGGGGCGTGCTGGCGAAATTGTCAACGATTTGAACGCTATTTGTAGTGAATATAATATTCCCGATCCTTACACTGCTGAAGAGGACGAAGCCGCAGCGGCGATCGTACCACGCGACATTGAACGTGAAGACTTTCGCAAAGTTTTCTGTTTAACTATTGACCCTCATGATGCCAAAGATTTTGACGATGCGATTTCACTACACCCTTCCGAAAATCCTGAAGAAGTTGAGGTTGGCGTCCATATTGCCGATCTAGCCGCCTATATCGCACCAGGGAGCAAATTTGACCGCGAGGCTGCCAAACGTGGTTTTACTGCTTACTTGCCAGGTCGAACTCTGCCGTTGTTGCCACCTAAATTAACCAAACTTCTTAGCCTGACTGAGAATGAAGATTGTCCGACTCATACGGTAATGCTTACGGTTCATCGTAAAAGTGGACGGGTTATTAAAAGCAGGCGTGTTCATGGCCTTATTAATGTCAACAAATACCTTGCCTATGAACAAGTCCAAGACTTCATAGACACCGGCGAAGCTCCGAATTGGACTAAAAAATTTTGCAACCAATTAGCGGAACTAGTTGAAATTACTCGTGTAATGCGCGCTTATCGCTTGAGAGAGGAAAGATTTCTCTCCCTAGATATTCCAGAAATTCGGGTTCTTTGCGATGAAAAAAACAATAAAATTCTTGGAATGGAACGTAAAATTCAGCGCGAAGCCAATGAACTGGTTGAAGAGTGCATGTTGGCGGCCAACACCGCAGTCGCTATCGAAATGAATGAGAAAAAAATCCCGTCCATTTATCGCATTCATCCAGAACCGGTTGCCGAAAAAATTGATGAATTCAATGATTTCGTCATCAATACTTTCGGACTTATTCCTGGTAATCTGGCCAATCGCATTGAATGTAATAAATTTCTGGATTCACTGCCGGATGGGCCGATTAAACCAATAGTTTTAAGTGCGTTCCTGCGTTCGTTGCCACGCGCTTCCTATTTCAATAAACCTCAACTACATTTTGGTTTGGGTAAAACACACTATCTGCACTTCACCAGTCCAATCCGCCGTTATACCGACTTAACCGTTCACCAACAACTGTGGGAATTAAGTGCCAACGGACGTCTTAAATCCAATAAGTCGATGGAACGACTTGCTGAACGCTGTACCGAATTGGAAAAGAATAATGATGATGCTTATTACGCGGCTTCTGACCGCATGAAATTGCGTTATTTAGAAGAACAGTTAATGAACAACGGCGAACTGCTTTATAACGGCGTAGTGGCCAGAATCGTGGCGGCGGGGATGATGGTAGATATTCAAGACCTCGGAATTTATGGATTTGTTCCGCTAGAAAATTTGCGTGGCAACTTCAAGCGTTACGGTGACATCTTGAAATCATATAACGGCAAAAAAGTTTTCCGTTGCGGAGACTTTATTCAGGTACAGCTTTCAACTATCGACTTTGACAAGGGGTCGGCTGTATTTCGCCCGTCGGAAAATTAAGTGCTATGGTTGATGAAAAATTATTAAAATCCGCAATCTCCAGAATCTCTTCATGGACGGTTCCGGATTCTCAAGAACCAATACTGTGCCGTGGCTTTTATACGGTGTTAATGGTTTGGCCACTAGCTTTTTTAGCGTCTCCGATACTGCTAAATTTCTTTAAACAGTCTATGTCGAGTGACCTTTATACGGGTTTAGCGATGTTAATACCGCAACTCGTGCTTGGAATTGCGGTCATCGGCGTCATGGTGGTCGATGGCGACATTATAAATACATTAAATTTAGGGCGTTGGAGATGGCGTTACCTCGCCATTGGGGCTGGCTCGGCGATTCCAATACTGTTTTTGAATGGTGGTATCAGCCAACTGTGGTTGGAGTTATGTGATTATCTGGGATTTCAGTTGCCAAATGAAACTGCTCTCGAAATTATCATTAAAAATGCTGGAACTGGTTTATTTATCACTTCAGCCTTGATGGCAGTAATCCTAGCTCCAATCGTCGAAGAAGTGGTTTTCCGCAGAGTTATTTTTAGCTTTGCCTCAATACGGCAAGGCATCCCAGTGGCATTTTTTTTAACTTCAGCCGTCTTTGCGCTAATTCATCTCGACTTGAAAAACTTACCGGGATTGTTTGTCTTAGGAATGGCTTTTCAAACAATTACTCTGCTTTGCCGCTCGCTTTATCCGGCGGTTATCATGCACTCAACTAACAATATCATCGCAGTAACTATCATTTATGCGATCAAAAAAGGCTGGATTGAAATATAAAATGAAACTGAAAAATTTACTAATCAGTGTCGTACTAACCTTAGTTTTTGTTGCCGGTTTGGCAGCAAAAAACTACTGGCAACAAAAAGACAATAATGATAGGCATTGGAATGTTTTTGAAACAGAAACTAATGGCTCAAAAGAATTTTTGCCGTTAATCGGCTTTGTAAAACCTGACGATGAAGGGAAATTACCTTCAGGAAGAAAAGTCAAAGGATTTGCCCGTAACACAATACCATACATTATGATTTTTTATTCCATTGGAACAGATGGCTGGCAAGCGGCGTTTTGGGATAGTCAATACAGTTGGCTGTACGATTCCAAATCTGGAAAAACCTTCAAAATGGCTGAAAACCTCAGTGATACCGCATGGTATGACGTAGCCAATCAACATCTATTGACGCCAACAGAAGCCATTGCTCAAGACATCATTTATACAAGATTATAAAAGAGAGAAAATATGAATATTACTATCGATTCCGTGACGCTTTATCCATTTTCAATCCCATTAAAAATGCCATTCCGGATTAGCGCCGGTGAAATCCACCAAAAAGATGGTCTGATTCTTGAAATGAAAAGCGCTGGACTAACCGGTTGGGGAGAAGTATCGGTCGACAAAACGCCATTTTACGCGCATGAAACAGTCGGTTCCGCAATTGATCTACTGACCAACTCACTGGTTCCGCTGGTGATCGGCAAAAGCTTCACGCATCCTGACCAAGTTACCGAGATACTCGATCATTATCGTGGCAATAACTTCGCCAAAGCCGCCATCGACGCCGCGGTGTGGGATATTTACGGACAAATGCTGGGCGAACCGTGCTGGAAACTGCTTGGCGGAACCCGAGAAACAGTCGAAGTCGGACCCAGTATTGGCATTAAAAATGATCATGCACTGACTGTTGATGCGGTCGCCAAACAACTCGCCGATGGCATGAAGCGCATAAAGATCAAAGTTTGTCCAGGTTTGGATTTTAAGTTTATCGAAGCGGTGCGCCGCGAATTCCCTGACATTAGCTTGATGGTTGACGCTAATAATGCTTACCAATTTTCCGATTGGCAAGAGATTGCCCAATGGGATCGTTTCAAACTTTTGATGATTGAACAACCACTCAACGAACATGACGTCTACTTCCATTCACTTCTTCGCCAAAAAATCAAAAACCCACTCTGTCTTGATGAAAGCATCCATACCATGCACGATGCTCAATGCAGTGCCGCACTTAAAGCTGCCGATATTATTAACCTCAAAGTTTGCCGGGTTGGCGGACTTTCTAACACCCGCCGCATCCATGATTTTTGTTCCCAAAATGGTATCGTCAACTGGATCGGCAGTCGCGTCGGCTCCGGTGTAGCCGAAGCAGCACGACTTGCCGCCGCCACTTTGCCAAATTGTTCGTTACCTTCAGACTGTGTAATTTCCGCAATGTATATGTCCGATGACATTCTTACCGAACCGTTCGATTTGAAAGGCTGCATGGTAAAAGCCAAAACCTCGCCTGGACTCGGGATAAATGTCAATCGCAAAAGACTCGCTAAATACGCTTCCACGAAATTAGAATTAGCGATAAAGTAAGTCTTAAATTCGCGCGCGCATAATGCGCGC
>DLIO01000072.1:15331-34349 GCA_002483765.1 Lentisphaeria bacterium UBA7640
AATGCGCGCGCGAATTAGGAACCCGAATTACATAAAATTTAAAGTCGGATTTTTAAAAACAAAATACCATAGTCAATTCAAAAAGGAAAGGTAAAAAATGAAAACAAAATTATCTTCCAAAATTCGTATTTTGCTGGCACTATTGATTATTATTTGTGCAGTAGTTTTTTTACTAATCTGGCAAATCAAACGAAAAGATAACGCCCCAAGATACGCCTCAGTTTATTATTCCTTCGAAACTCCCGGAATAAAAGAGAAGATCATTTCTTCTTTCGTCAACAATCCTCAATACTTCCCAGCCCTGAAGTCTCCAGATGAACGCAAAAAAGAGATATCGTCGTATCTAAATAGCGATTTAGAGGGTAACGTGATAACATATTCAAACAATAAACCCAAAATTGAACATAAGAAAAAGGGGAACCCGAATAAAACTGAACTGTGTTTTAATGAACTAAATATAAGAACAAAATGGAAGTGTAAGCTTGCCAACAATTCTCAGCCGTCAGCACCGCTAGAACCGACTTTCGCTTCAGCATGGTTAAGTATTGCCAGTATTGGATATTTTCAGGGAGCAACTGCTTCTCAACTTAAACTTGCCGGAACAAAACAAAATTATGTCATCAAGAGGAAATATCTTTCTGATAAAAACTCCCTTACTTATTGGCCTTTTAAATTTTATGTCAGTAGAACCGCTATGTTTAAATTACCCGTAGATGAACCCAAACTAAACCTTGAAGGAGTTAGTTTGCGATTCTGGGATAACTTTAGCCGAAATAATCTCCACTACGAAACGGTTTCACACAAACGTCTTTTAACTCAACTCAAACCGGGAGATTTATTATATGATGACGGAACTAAAATAAAAGTGGATAAAGTTCGTCTTTTTGAGCCGGAAAAACAATCTTACATCAGTTTTAAGCCCAGTTATAGCGCACCTGGGATAACTATAAAGGTCGAACAGGATGGCAAGACTTACACCCGTCCTGATCCTGATTCGAGAAGTAACTATCTCGGGGAACCAATCATAGGATTGAGCGAAAACAGCCCGATAAATATAAAAATTATTGTTGGTAAATCGATACCATTACATCAACAAAGTTTTGTCCTTAAACCCATCAAGGAGTAATCAACTTATGAAACATTATCTTACTATACTAAGCATTGCTCTTGCGGTTCTGCCATGTTTTGGTGCTAAACTCTATCTGACTGAGATTACTAATGTTAACTGGGATTCGCCAACCAGCAAGTTTAAGAAGCCTGATGCCTGTGATATATATTTTAATGTTGAAGAAAGTAAGGGAAGTTCTGGAGTAACACTTTCGCTAGAAGATTTCACTCTAAATCGAATGCCCTTTAAAGTAGAATATGATATCTATCAACCGTCATTAAATTTATGGCGTAAAGAAAAATTAAATACGCTATATTTGCTTGACCGCAACCCTGCGTTTGACACCGTCACTCACTTACCCAAACAGCTTTTATTTCATCCTCAACTGAATACCGAGATTCAACATTTACAACCAAAGTTAGAATTGCGTGGTAAAGTCAAAGTCACTTATGGCAAAGCAACTCATATCAGACTTAAGCTTTCAGAGTTTCTTGAACGGAATAGCGCGACCTTAAAAAAACATAATATAACGCTCGAAACATCCCAAGATAAACTCAAAGAAAAAATACGAATAAAGATAAATAGTCCAGACGAATATTTATGCGCTTACATTGAAGGACAAACCGATATCCGCTTTCAAAAATCTGGTACCTATCCTAAAAACACTTTTGATATTCCCGAAGAACTTGCTAACGATAAAAATATCCATATTAACATTCTGCTCTTTAGCGACCTAAGCACTGAAACTATAAAGGTTAATTTTACCGTTCCACTGAAATGGGTAGATATAACTTTTCCCCAAAAAGGGAAATATGAACTGATTCCGATTGATAATGAGCCACCAGGAAACCCTTGAAATAAAAGAAACTCTAAATCAAGAACTCACAATTCAGTATTGCCGTTATTAAATTCTTTTGGAGCTGGCTCCGGCTCCGATTAAACACTGAATAAGTTCTGGCTCTAGGCCAGTTTGCAGTTTAAACGCGGTTGAAAGTCGTTGACAATATTCATCCACTGATTTTTTCTCAACGAGATGAATAGTGATACCACCGAAGCCACCGCCGCTCAGGCGAGAGCCGACGCATCCTGGAATTGATTGTGCCAATTCCACTAAAAAATCAAGTTCTGGACAACTATTTTCGAAATTTTCGATTGAACTTTGATGGGACTCAAACAGCAACTGTCCGAATTCATTAATTTCTCCATGGTCGAGGTGCTCGATACCGCGATAAACTCGTTCATTCTCTCCGACGATGTGTTTGGCGCGACGGTATTCGCGATCAGTCAATAAATTACGATATTGTTCGAGCATAGTCGACGAAAGATCGCGTAATGTTTTCACTTTTGGAACCACTTTACCAATTTTGGCTGCGGCAGTTTCGCAGTCAATGCGTCGAGTGTTATATTCAGAATCAACTAAATTATGCTTAATCATAGAATTGGCAACTACCATAATGTAATCAGAAGGCAATCTCACCGTACGTATAACTTCGTTCGCTCTAAAGTCTGAGAGGATTAATTCATTCTTCATCCCGAAGATTGAACTAAATTGATCCAGCAATCCGCTCTGTAAGCCCATGTATTCGTTCTCAACGCCCTGCCCGATTAATGCCCATTCGGCAGGAGGTAAATCAATAAAAAAAGCTTCTTTAAAAGCATAACACGCCGAAATCTCCAATGCTGCTGAACTGCTCATGCCGGCAGACAATGGCACCGTACTCAAGATGGCGCCATCGAATGCGCTGATCGCAATGCCACGTTTCGCCAGCTGAACAATTACTCCTTTGATATAATTGTCCCATGAACCTGGAATCGGCTTATCGATGTCGCCCAACAAAAATTCTTTTGTACTGTTATCGCGAAAGTCGATTAAACGACAAGTTTTGCCTTCAACTGGACGAATAGCAAATTTGGTGTTCTGAGAAACTGCTGCACTAAGCACAAAACCTTCATTATAATCAGTATGATTGCCCAAGATTTCTAGACGACCAGGTGCTTGGCCGATGGCGACTGGCTTTTGCCCATAATGCAAGGTAAATTTTCCAGTGAGAATATTCATAAATTTTTCACCTTAATAATGGAAGTAATGATATCGCTTTGTTTAGGTAGTACAATGCCCTCGTCTTCTCTTTGAAAATTAGCAGTTTCGACGCAAACCATGGTGTTGTATTCGTCATCACCAAAATCCTGAAGACGTTTAGATTTTTCAATCCAAGGATTCCACACGACGGTGGAATTACTACCAGACTTAATTATTTCGATTTGGCGATTATAACCAGGATCATGGATGACGCAAGGTTCATCAGAGTCCCGATAGATACGGTCCAACTCAGCGTCAAATTGAATTGGCTTTGTATCAAAACCGTCATTCCCAGCCACTGCATCACGGTAAGCTATATTCTCGAGTCCATTTATGCTGATTTCTCTAATTTCACTAATATTAAAATAGCTATGAAGTGCGCACGAATAGCTCAATGGTTTTTCATTGTCAGTATTAATAATTTCAAGTGACATCGAAAGTTCCATGCCAATAATAAAAGTCATTCGTAAATCAAAGGTTGCATCGACAAATTTCTCGGGTACCTGCCGATGATTGAGCGTGAGTACCACTTTGCTTGGGCCATCCGTAGATTCATTAGTGCACTCAATCTCCCAGCGGTAAAGACGAGCAAAGCCGTGAGACGGCATCTCATTATTCTGATGGGCTCCGAACCAAGGCCAAACAATTGGCACTCCACCACGAATTGCTTTACCATCCTCAAGATAGCTGTATTGGCTCATCCAAAGCACTGGCGGTTCGCCATGGCGAACATATTCCAAGATTTGGCCACCATTGAGGGCGATGACTGCAGAAGCAAAACGGTTACAGACTGTTATCAGCGGAATTCCGTCCGGCTCACATTTTACATGAATCGACATGTTAAACTTTTCCTCACAAATTAATTAAATAAACAATAAATTTACGGCTTAATCCTCGAAAATCAAATCCGTATATACTAAATGCTGAAGTTGGGGATTTAATGAGGTGGTTGATATGCTTGCCCAGTCCATATCATCCATTCAATCCGCGTTAATTATTATGGTTCATACTTTGTAACTTCTACTCTCAATTTGCGCGCGCATAATGCGCGCGCGAATTGAGAGAAGAAATTACACCAATTACCGGCATCATATTTCAACCGATAATAAAAACAAAAAAACCTCCCGATAAGGCGGGAGGTTTTTAGGATAATCAATTAACTTTTAAAAAAGTTATTTGAACTTAAGCAAGTTCTTCGCCAACTTCCCAACGCAAGAAGCGTTTGATTTTAGCATTAGGGAACTGTTTTTTAAACGTGCTTTTGTCATCGCGAATCCATGGTTGGTTAAGTAAGCAAACTTCACTGAACCATTTACTGATTTTTCCATCGATGATTTTTTCAATTATATTGGCTGGTTTCCCTTCTAATTGAGCTGCAGCGATTTCACGTTCATGCTTGACAATATCTTCAGAAATACCATCTTCACTGACGTATGTCGGGTTAAATGCGGCGATATGCATACACAGATCGCTAAAAACCGCTTCATCATCGAGATTTTCAACCTCAACCATGACTCCGATGCGCCCACCGCCATGGATGTATGAACCAGCTTTGCCAGTCAGCTTCCAGTTAATCGCACGACGAATCTGCATATTTTCGCCAATAATCGCGATCATTCCAGTTAAGTTCTCTTTCTCTTGCTCATTGAGTTCTTCGCTAATGCTACCATCAGCCTCAATAGTCAGTGCTTTTTCTGACACAGATTTGACAAAATCTTGAAATTTGTCAGTTTTACAAACAAAATCGGTTTCACAGAGAATTTCAACCATTGCGGCTTTTCCGTCAGCAATGACTGTTGCAATTTTACCTTCTTTGGTCGCTCTAGATGCTTTTTTCTCAGCTTTTAATATTCCTGATTTGCGTAAGTTATCGATAGCGACTTCAGCATCACCATTGGCGCCTTCAAGTGCGCGTTTGCATTCCATCATACCGGCGCCAGTTTTATCGCGCAGGTGTTTAACCATTTCAGCAGTAATTTTCATGTCTTTTATTTTTCCTCGTTAAGTGTTATTCTGATTTAGCTTCTTTCGCTTCCGCTTTAACTTCGGCTTTTTCAGCTTTTGGCTCAGTAGTTTTAGCCGCTGGTTTAGCTTCGGCTTTTTCAGCTTTTGACTCAGCAGTTTTGGTCACTGGTTTGGCTTCGGCTTTTTCAGCTTTTGGCTCAGCAGTTTTGGCCGCTGGTTTGGCTTCGGCTTTTTCAGCTTTTGGCTCAGCAGTTTTGGCGGCTGGTTTAGCTTCGACTTTTTCAGCCTTTGGCTCAGCAGTTTTGGCCGCTGGTTTAGCTTCGGCTTTTTCAGTCTTTGGTTCAGTAGTTTTTGCCGCTTTAGGTTCTACAGATTTAGTCTCTGTTCTGGCATCATCTCTGCGTGGGCCGCGTCGTGCTGGCCTTGTTCTCGAACGATTATCCCCATCTCTACGATCTGGGCGGCGGTTAGATGATGATTTCGCGTCAGCGCCTTCTTCGCCTTCTTTCTCTTTACGAGCTTGACGTTCAGCTTCTTTAGCAATTCGCTCATCTTCGATGCGTTTAGTGTTAATTTCAGCAGCAATTTTGACTGCGCTTAGTAAAAGGTCCATGACTAATTTGATTGACTTGACGGCGTCATCGTTGGCCGCGATTGGGTAATCAACTAAGCCTGGATCTGCATTAGTGTCAACAATTGCAACAACTGGGATTTTCAGCTTGCGTGCTTCACGAACTGCGATATCATCATTGCAGACGTCAACAATAATCATAGCGGCTGGAAGCCTTTTCATATCTACGATACCATCAAGGTCGCGGTGGAGTTTTTCGGCTCTGCGAGAAAGTTGAGAAACTTCTTTTTTTCTCATTTTCGCGGCTTCATCGCTAGCGAGCAACCTGTCGATCTCGCCCATGCGCTCGATACTTTTCCGAATAGTTATATTATTAGTAAGGGTTCCTCCGAGCCAGCGTTCAGAAACAAAATACATTCCAGTGGCTTCGGCGGATTCACGGATAACTTCTTGTGCTTGACGTTTAGTACCGACAAACAGAAGATCGCCACCACGTGAGACCACGTGTTGCAAGAAATTACAGGCATCATTGATCTGAAACATCGTTTTGGTCAGGTCAATTATAGAAATACCATTTTTAACCCCATAGACGTAATTTTTCATCTTTGGGTTCCAACGTTTGGTTTGATGTCCAAAATGACATCCGGCTTCAAGCAGATCTTGAATAGTGATTTTCGCCATGACAATCTCCTTTGTCTTTGCGGAGTCTTTGCCATTACGGAAGACTCCATACTTGTTTGTTTTTTATCGCATTCCAAACTTCAGGAATAGCTAAAATATAGCATTGCGACATAAAGAAGCTTTTAATTTAGTTTCCAAGTCGTTTTTTACAAGGGATAAATTGCAACTGAACAAAGATTTTTAGAAAAAACTTGCATTATAAACATTATACGGTTATTATTTACTCGATATTTTTCATTTCTCAAAGGAAAAGGAGCATTCCTATTTATGGATATTAACAATATGGATATTAACAATGATGTAAGAGTCGCCTCTCGCTTGTGTATGACCAAGGACCTTGGCACATATGGCAATCTCTTCGGTGGCAATATGATGGCGTGGATTGACGAAGCTGCGGCGATTTTTGCTATCCGCACTACTGGAGAAAAAAATGTAGTAACACTGCATTATTCGGCAATGACCTTCAGGCATCCAGTTAAAGAAGGGGATATCGTTGAATTCCTTTGTAGCAAAGTAAGACGCGGAGTTACTAGCATCACTTTTGAAATCAAAGCAATATGTGGAGAAAAGATGGTTTTTTGTGCGGATTGTGTATTTGTCGCGGTTGACGACCATGGAATTAAAAAACAAATTGACTGGAAACAGTCGAACTAATAATAAAGTAAAATAATTATGGCTGAAAATAAATTAGTAATCGTAGAGTCTCCGACTAAAGCTCGGACAATCGGCAAGATGTTGGGCAAAGGGTATACAATCATGGCCTCGATGGGGCATATTCGCGATTTACCTGAACGCACTCTAGGGGTTGACATTAAAAATGATTTTAAAATGGAGTACGTTGAGAGCGAACGTGGCGCAAAAGTGATCAAAGAGCTAAAAGCTGCCAGTAAAAAGGCCGACGCCATATATTTAGCTCCCGACCCTGACCGCGAAGGCGAAGCGATTGCTTGGCACTTAAAAGAAGTACTCAGCAAACAAAACAAGAAGAGCGTATTTCATCGCGTGGCTTTCCATGAAATCACCAAAAGTGCGATTGATAAAGCTTTTAAAGCCGCTTCAGACATCAATATGGACTTGGTTGATGCTCAACAAGCACGCCGGGTCATTGACCGTCTTGTCGGTTACAAAGTAAGCCCGATGGTGAAACGCAACGTCACGGGTGGCAGTAGTGCTGGCCGCGTTCAGTCGGTGGCACTGTTATTGGCTTGCGAACGCGAAGAGCAAATTCGCAAATTTATTCCTGAAGAATATTGGGATTTCACTGGAACCTTTAAGGCCACTTCTGGAGATTCATTTGACGCAAAAATGTTCAGAATCGCCGATAAAAAAGCGGTTATCTCTAATGGTGAACAAGCCGCCGCTGCAGTTGCAGCACTTGAAAACAATCGGGATTCCCAAATCAGCGCGATTGACACTGTGCCAAAACGTCGTCACGCTGCGCCACCATATATAACTAGTACTTTACAGCAAAGTGCCAACTCGTTGCTAAAAATGTCAGCAACTCGGACTATGCAAATTGCGCAACAGCTCTACGAAGGGATTGATGTCAGCGGAGATTCTTCCGGTTTGATTACCTATATGCGTACCGACTCGGTAAACATTGCCCAAGAAGCTCGTAATAGTTGTCGTGAATTTATTCAAAAAACTTACGGCAACGAATATTTACCGGCCAAACCGAATTTCTATAAAAGTGGCAAAGCGGCACAAGAAGCACATGAAGCCATCCGACCGACCGATATTACCCGTACCCCTGAAATGATGGCGAAATATCTCGACCATAATCAACTACGGGTTTACACTATAATTTGGCGACGTTTTGTCGCCAGTCAGATGAAGCCATGCGAACAAAGTCAAACTACGGTTACGGTCAGCGTCGCTGGCGCAGATGGGAAGAATTATGAATTCCGAGCCAGCGCATTAGTAACGACTTTCCCAGGCTTTATGAAAGTCAATGAGAGCCAGAGAAATACTGACGAAGAAAAATTAGAGATGTTTGGCCGTTTAAAGAAAGAACAAAGTTGCCAAATGACCAAGCTTGACCCCGTTCAGAAATTCACCGAGCCACCTTCGCGTTACTCCGAGGCAAGCTTAATCAAGGAACTTGAAGCGCGTGGTGTCGGACGTCCATCAACTTACGCGACCATTATCCGCACCATCCAACTTCGCGAATACGTTACCCAGACCAAAGGGATTTTGACCCCTACTGATTCTGGTATGAAAGTTAATGAATTCTTGCAACATGCGCTTCCTGAACTAATTAATGTCGATTACACATCAAAAATGGAAGAAGACCTTGACCAAGTTGAGGAAGGGAACTTGAAGTGGACCGGCATGTTGCAGGATTTTCATGAAAAATTTTTAATCTGGTTAAAACATGCGAAAAAAAGCAATAGCGTGGAACCGAAAAGGGTAAAAGCCCTCTTGGATATGTTTAGTGACGTAAAATGGGACCCACCACGCAAAATCGGCAAAAAAGTTTATGACGATCAAAAGTTTTATGAATCTTTGGTTGAAGATTTTGATAAAACCAAACAATGTACAAAGCGTCAGTGGGGTGCAGTTTTAACATTGGCAGTGCATTATGCACAACAGCTCGGTAATGTCAAAACAGCCCTACAAGAAGCAGGAATGCCACCCGCAGAGATTGATGAATTATTAAAAACTTACAAAGAGCGCGAACAAAGTCGCAAAGAAAAAATGGCCGACGACGACGAAGTCGCAAAAAACGAGCGTATCTTTGCACTATTAAAGGATATAGAACTGGAAAAAGAGCGTCCTGCCGGACGTGGCGGTAAAGCCTTCAACGAAGAGAAGTTCTTCAAATCCTTGAAAGACCAAGCATTATCAGGTAAGATTTTAAGCCCAAAACAAAATTCCGCTTTGCTTACAATTGTAAAACGACATAGTGAATCCATTACAGAATTCGCTGAAGTTTGTCAATTGCTTGGAGCTGATATTGGCGAGGTCAAACGTGAACTCAGCGAAAAATCAGAGTTTCAAGAAATTTACAATAAAGTTTTTCCTATGTTTGATAAAGTCGAATGGGCTAAGCCGAGTGGCCGTAGCCGTAAAAATGACGAAGCTTTTTTCAAGTCGTTAAAATCGCAAGCTTTGAACGGTAAAATATTATCGGAAAAACAAGTTGCGGCGTTGGTTAAATTGGCAACAAAATATCAGGAATTAATGCCTGAATATGCAGAGTTCTGCAAGTTGATGGGAGTTGACCCAACCAGTGCAACGGAAGAAAAAGGCACTGAGTCACTAAGCGCCGCTGATCGCGCAAAATTAGACGAGATGCTAAAATTTATGGATGGCATTACGGAATGGGAAAAACCGATAAAACGCGGCAAAAAAACCTTCAGTGATGAAAAATTTTACCAATCACTGAAGAAACAGTTCGAGTCAGGCAAAGCGCTCAGCGAAAAACAGGTTTCCGCTTTACAAAAAATGATAAGTAAATACCAAGCTGATTAATCACTTTGATTAATTAGTTATTCGGTGGTACAATTCGCGCGCGCATAATGCGCGCGCGAATTTACAATTGATTATTTGATACAAAAACAACCTTTAGCGATAGTAGCGGATTATCGCGTTAGTCTTTAATTCGGAGACATAGCGCTTCACTGCTTCATCGCGTAATTCATTTTCGATCTCTTTATATAATTTTCCGCCGACATCTTCAAATGATTTTACACGCCCCTCTTCACGTCCGGTTAGGTATAAAAAATAAACGCCCTCGTCAGTCGTTATTGAACCGCTGAACTTTCCCACCTCCAGCGTCTTTAATACCTCTTTAAACTCTTTACGCAGTGATTTCTCATCAATCCAGCCGAGGTCACCACCTTGTTCTGGACTCGGCCCATCAGTGTACAGTTCAGCCAACACATTAAATTTCTCTGGAGTTTTTTTGAGATTATCCTCAATATCATTGAGTGCCTTTTGATAGTCGGTTCGATCTTTTTTAAGATAAATCACCGACATCTTTATCTGCGGTTGAATTGTGAATTTTTCGAGATTATTGTTATAATATTCATGAATTTCTCGCGGAGTCAGATTAACATGTCGATAACAATAACTACCAATCAATGATTGTACAATTAAACGTTCGGTGGCTTTGCGACGTAATTCAGCTAATGACGTTCCCATATCTTTAGCTTTTAACTCCAGTTCGCGACGCGTTCCACAATTAAACTCCTGAGACAGATCATCAAGCATACCCTCGATAAATTGATTTGGAATATCAAATGGTTTTTTTTGATAGTCATCGAGAATCAGTTGTCGTTTAATTAATTCATCCAAAACACCCATGCGGTGTTTGCGGATCGCATCAAACAGCTCTTTTCCACTGTGCACCACTGCTAACCTCGCTTCAGCATGCCGACTTTCATAAAGCACGTCCATCAAGCTGATCGGGGTTCCATTGACTGACACTAGGATCGAATCAATTCGCATCTCTTTAGCATCCTCTGCCGCCGTGAGGCAAGCGCAAACGCTAACAATAGCCAACAACAATATTATTAATAATCTCATAACTTTCCCTGTGTCTTATGTGCCGTGCCCGTCATTACAAGAGCACTCAGGCGCAACAGCATTAATAAAGCTCCACATAAAAACATGTTACCACCATTTAAAAGTATAAACAGCATCACAGTCATTCCATAAAAACCTCCTGCAAATTGCCATTTAACCAACAAAGCCGGATTCATAGAGGTCAAGCGATGTTCTAACTCCACGCCAATCAGTCCACATGATATACTCATCAATGCAATGGCAGTAGGTGCGACAAATCTCCAATATGTACCGAAATCACAAAACATCAAAAGCGGTAAAAAACAGGAACCCACGGCAATGATTATTCGTAACATTCGTACCGTTGGAAAAACCCGCCCAAACGCTGCAAGCCCGCATAACCCTAGTAATAATCCAGTCATCTGATAAATTGCACCACCATTCCAATACAGTAAAACGATTATAAAATAAAAAAGACCCGCGCCGTAAAAACCATTTTCGAATGCTCCGAATGCTGACTCGCCATTTCCGTGGCGACCTAGCCAGAAACGAAAAGACCAATATATTCCAACCAGCAGTGTTAATAGCAATACTAGCCAGTATGAAAACTCATAATTCTTCGATGGCATTATGCCACCAATCCAACTATCAAGCGTCTCAGTCCTGCGGAATTTAGTCGAACGTTCAGGCTGCGAATAAAGGATTTCAAAAACACCGTCGGGTAACGGTACGCTACCGCTAATCAATTCACGATAATTTTCAAAGCGTTGAGCTAAAACGCTAATATCTCCACTCAACGGTTGCGTTCCTCCAATCATAATATCATTCCCCCCTGGAGCTCGAAGATTGTATGGAAAGTGTTTTTTTATCAGTTCGCCGCACTCCAATAATGGACCGGCAAGTACGCCACCGGGTTCCAATCGTTCTTTGGCTAACTCAATAAATTCCTCGACACCTGCTTGCTGGATTAAAAAATCATCTAACACAATTACTGCGTCAAATCTACGATCAATCCGCCGGAGGTATTCAACTGGACAAATATTGACAAAGCTGCTTTTGAAGTAGGGTGGAGCAAATAATTTTTTTTCTTGTCCAAAATCGAATAGACTTTTGAATGGATAAAGAACTTCAACATTTATGACCTGAGGCAGATTCTCCAAAATTCCAACGCCGTTGTGGAACGGCAACGCCACCAATAGAATTCGCTGGTAAGGACGCCTAACCTGAAGGCTAACCGATAGCAATGCCGCTGTCCCACGTTTTGCATCATCTGGAAGCTTCCAGAGTTGTTGCCGATTAAGAGTTATTTGGTATTCTGAACTGCCATTTGGGGCTTGTTTATGACGTTCGAAAAAACTCATCCGTCCAGAAGTCATCTCCACCGAGCGTAGGTGCTGCCAACCTGGAAAATATTCAGTTAAACCTGCGCTTTGAAGATATCCATTACCAAAAATCGCAACGAAGTTCAATAGAGCCAGTCCAAGCGCGATCAATAAAATTATTTTGCGTGAACGTTTTCCCTTGATCAGCTTTAGAGTACCGATAGCGCTCCACAAAATCAAGCCTAAACCGACGCCCAACAACAATACTTGCAGCATCATCAGCCGCTCAACCGCTAACGCCAAAACCGCGCCACCAGTAAGTATACCTAACGCCAACCCGACAATATTTAAATTGCGCCGAAAAGGCCATGAGTCACAACTCAGAACAGAAGCAGTTGCGCCTCCCCATAAGCCAATCGGCAAAGTCATCAGTACCACTGGCAACAGCGGAATCTTGAAAGTTCCTAGAAACATGGGATAAATCATGATTTGTTCAATCATAAACGAGGCTATTGAGATCGTCGGCAAGGTCATAATTAAAATTGAAACTGCCATTATAGAGCGCTTATTGCCCAAAGACCATGCTGGTGCTAATACCATGCTCCCCAAATAACCCCAGAGCAACAAAAAAGTCGACATCAAACCAAAGCCGATAGCGGTAGACTCCGAACCCGCCAGTGCATCTCTAAACAAAGTAGTGATGACCAAAATAAGAAAAAAACCGGTAAAAGTTAATAAAAAGAATCTGAGCCCTGTTTTTTCAAAAGAGTTATCCATCAGCAACTCCAGTTGCTTTCCCAGTACGCAAAGCCGCCAATTTAAGTGCAGCACATAAACTGCCCAAATCAGCGCGCCCAAGCCATGCAATTTCAAACGCAGTGCCATGATCCACACTGGTGCGGATTAACGGCAAACCAAGTGTGGAGTTAACCCCACGATCAAATGCCAACATTTTAAATGGGATATGACCCTGATCATGATACATCGATATTATCCCGTCAAAACGATTGCGGATATCTTCGATAAATAACACATCAGGTGGAAAAGGTCCTTCAATGTTGATCCCTCGCGCGCGCAAAACCTCCAGAGCAGGTTTAACAATCTCTTCATCCTCACGTCCCATGTAACCTTGCTCGCCAGCATGTGGATTCAGTGCTGCGGCTGCTAATAACGGCTCGGCCACACCTTCCCGCAAAATAACTTCGTGCAAAAGTTCAGCAACTTCGATGATGCGTTCTTTGGTGACAGCCCTAGAGACTTCACCTAGAGGAATATGAGTAGTCACAAATGCTACTCTTAAATGACCAGCAGACTGCATCATCGCATAACTTTTGCAGTTACACAATTCAGCAATTAACTCAGTATGGCCGGTAAATGGTATTCCTGACAGATTAACCGAAGCTTTGTTCATTGGAGTGGTCACGATTGCATCCATTTTGCCATTCAAAACATCACGAACTGCGGCTTTAACTGTATTCAACGCCGCCACACCACAGCAAGCATTCTCTTTACCTGGCACGAATTCGGAAAATCTCAGGTCACAAGTGGCTTCAACGACTGGCATAACACCGTCGCTAAAACGTTGCGCAGCCTCCGCGATCACATCCGGACAACCGTAGACTACGATATCCATCAACGCGCGAATTTCTGGCAATTGCGCAACACGCACCACTTGTTCTGGGCCAATTCCAGCGGGGTCGCCCATGGTTAATGCAATTTTTGGACGCATTTTTTTACCAGCTCTGCCCTTTGGAAGCAAAGTAATTTGCCACATTTGGGATCAACGGCTTAATCAATTTTTTGATTGCAACCGCATATTCACGAATCTCAGATTGCGCATGTTCGCTATCGCGAAGCTCGAGGAAGTGCAACAAATTATTCAGATCCACGGTACCCCAGAAAGTCACCATCATATTTTGCGACAATACACCGCGCGCCTGTTCCCGGCATACTCCAGCCGCCATTAATTCGTTGTAGAGTGCTAAACCCTGATTGTTGTGTTCGCTGATTTTTTCAAGCATTTTTTTATCATCAAAACCCTCAACCTCGATTGAGGCTTGACGATTTACTTCAGCCTGAGCACGCAAACTTGGAGGAGTAAAAAAGCCAATATCAATTTCAGTATAACGTCGTGAAATCTCGTTATAACTCCAAGTCCGGTGGCGATGCCACTGCCCACGCACAAACAGAGGACACTGAACGCTAAAAGTAAAAACAACATGTTCAAGTGGGCTAGTATGACGATTTTCAATTAGATACTCAAGTAATTTGACATCCTTTTCATCGACGCTGTCTTTTAATTTCCCAAACGAAACCCGGGCCGCATTTAAAATTGAAGCCTCTGTACCCAAATGATCAATCAATCCGACCCATCCCTGCCCGTCCAAAACTTTAACGTGGTTAGTTGGTGGCACATTTAAACGTTGCATATAAGACCTCCTAATTATTTTTAAAAAATGATAAAATTTAGAAAGTCAAAATACCGCCAAAACCGCATTAATTCAACACAAAAGAACGCTTATTCGCAAAAACCAGGAAAAGTACAACGCCAATTTGGTTTGTTTTCTTTTTATATGTGTGTATATTCCACTTAATGCATCCCCATCAACCTAAAAACAGGAGATTTTAGATGGCTAATAGCAACTCAGCACCCAGAAAGCATCAAAACACCCGCTATCGTTGTTCAAATCCCAAAATCGGCATCCGTCCGACTATTGATGGACGTTGTTGCGGTGTTCGCGAATCACTCGAAAAACAAACTATGGATATGGCTAAATCAGCCGCTAAACTGATCAGTGCCAACCTCCGTTATGCCGATGGCATGCCAGTCGAATCAGTTATTGCCGACACCACTATCGGGCGAGTACCTGAATCTGCTGCTTGTGCTGAAAAATTCGCACGAGAAAATGTTTGCGCCACCCTGACCGTCACACCCTGCTGGTGCTACGGTTCTGAAACTATGGATATGGATCCACTAATTCCCAAGGCAATATGGGGCTTTAATGGCACCGAACGTCCAGGCGCAGTCTATCTAGCCGCGACCCTGGCAGGGCATTCTCAAAAAGGACTACCAGCATTCGGTATCTACGGACGAGACGTCCAAGAACGAGATGACACTTCAATCCCAAATGATGTTTCTGAAAAGATATTGCGTTTTGCTCGCGCCGCCATTGCCACGGGAACCATGCATGGCAAATCATATCTCTCTATTGGTGGCTCCTGCATGGGAATCGCCGGTTCTATCATCAATACCGATTTTTTCGAAAGGTATCTCGGCATGCGCTGTGAGTCGGTAGACGAAATCGAAATCCTGCGCCGCATTGACCATGAAATTTATGACCAAGATGAATTTAAGCAAGCACTGGCCTGGACTAAAAAATATTGCAAAGAAGGCACTGATCTCAATCAGAAAAAACTTTCTAAAGCTCAAAAAGAACGCGATTGGGAATTTTGTGTAAAAATGACCCTCATTGCGCGTGATTTGATGATTGGGAATCCACAGATAAACAGAAAATTTCCTGAAGAAGCACTTGGCCATAATGCTATTGTCGCGGGATTCCAGGGTCAACGCCAATGGACCGATTACAAACCCAATGGCGACTTCATGGAGAGCGTTCTTTGTTCATCGTTCGACTGGAACGGCAAACGCGAACCGTTCATCATGGCAACTGAAAACGACACTTTAAATGGTGTCGCGATGCTGTTCGGGAAACTATTAACTAATACCGCACAAGGTTTTTCTGACGTTCGCACCTACTGGAGTCCGGCCGCAGTAAAAAAAGTCACCGGACACCAGCTGACTGGTCTTGCCGCTAACGGTTTTATTCATCTGATTAATTCCGGAGCTACCACTATGGACGCTACTGGCCAACAAAAAATCAAAAACAAACCTGCGATGAAACCATATTGGGAGATCACCGATAAAGAGATCGATGCCTGCTTGGAAGCAACACAATGGATTCCCGCAAATACCGGCTATTTCCGCGGCGGTGGTTTTTCATCTAAATTTCTAACCGCTGGCAATATGCCGATCACCATGAGCCGGATTAATATCATCCGCGGACTTGGCCCAACTTTGCAAATCGCCGAAGGTTGGACTTGCGAATTACCAAAGAAGGTCAACGACATTCTGGAAGGACGCACCGACCCAGGTTGGCCGACGACTTGGTTTGTTCCGCGCTTGACCGGTAACGGTGCATTTGTTGACGTTTATTCAGTAATGGCCAACTGGGGCGCAAACCATGGGGCATTTTCCTACGGCCATATCGGCAGTGATCTGATCACGTTAGCGGCAATGTTGCGGATTCCAGTCTGTATGCATAATGTTCCACAAGAACAGATCTACCGCCCATCGACGTGGTCCGCATTCGGTATGGACCAAGAAGGAGCCGACTACCGAGCCTGCCAAAATTTCGGACCGCTATACCGATGACCTAGAAAAAATGCTTAATGGTAAATCATGAAGAGAGTGAGGCGAAATGAACTCACACGAAGACACGAAGACACGAAGTGTAATGGGGAAATTGTTATGGTAAAAAGTTTCACTAATCGAGTTGATTTTTGAACAACCTTGCTCTATTTTAAATTTAAAGATCGCGATTAAGAGTTGTCCAGGAATTAACTTTACGAGTTGCGTGGGAGATTGTGATTCGATTTTTGCGGTGACGCCAAGGTGCATATCTGCCGGCATCTAACGAACCGCCGGCGTGAAAGGCATTCACAATAATCATGGAAATGTAAAAGTTATTTTTTGACGCCTCTTGGTTTCATATTGAAGATTACGATAGGCCTTATTTACAGTTGCCTAAAATATAAATTTTTTAGTAGATGGATGGAATAATGACCCCACACGCAAGTGCGAAGACACAAAGGGATAAAGATGAATTATCACGAATCGTGGTGGATTGTGCCTTTAAGATGCATGTTGAAATTGGCCCAGGATTACTTGAATCTGTTTATGAAGCCGTTTTGGAAAAGTTGCTGATAAAAAGAGGATTAAAAGTATATCGTCAAAAAGCCATTCCGGTTAAGGTCATGGGACTCTCGCTAAATGAAGGGTTCAGAGCCGATCTAATTGTGGAAGATATCCTTCTCATCGAATTGAAGTCTGTTGAAAAACTGGCACCAGTTCATTCCAAACAAGTTTTAACCTATCTGCGCCTCTTAAACTTACCACTGGGACTTCTTATCAACTTTGGAGATGCAACCTTCAAAGAGGGTTGTAAACGTATTGTCAACGGCAAACAAACCTTCGTGTCTTCGTGTCTTCGTGTGAACCAAAAGCTAAATAGTGAAAACGGTAAGTGCAGCTGATTATAGCCATTTCTCTAGGAATTGATAGCCCTGCTCCAAAGCATAGCGAGGAGGATTATGTCCTGTAGCATGATTAATGCAAATCAGTCTTGACAGGTCTTCATAACCTTCCGCTTTGTGCATCAAATCAATGCTTGCTTCATTGTCCGCTTCGCCGGCAATCAGCATAAATGGTGTGCCTCCACTAGCAGTGAGCAGATGAGAGTGATCAATTCCCAATTGTTTCATCGACGCAAGTTTGTCGCCCCAATACCAGACCTCTGACCAATTTGTGCTATCCCAACCCATACCAAAATCGCTAGCTAAAATTACTTTTACTCGTGAATCAAGGCATCCGGCATAAAAAGCCATTTTCCCTCCAAGCGAATGTCCAGCAATCCCAATAAGCGAAGCGTCAACCCGTTCGTCCTCGCTCAAGGTGTCAAGCAAAAGTTTTGTATCCGCAACTAACTTGCCAATACCGGTCCATTCGGGAAAGCGAGCAACGATTTGCTTCCCAGCATCTGCCCATGATTGGAATTGCGCATATCGTGAAAAAGGACAATGAAAATTATTCAGATCACAAGAATCGGCATCAAAATGGAATGGATATACATCAGCGGTTACCGTTACAAAACCACGCTTCACTAAGTCAAGAGCAATAGTTTTACCTAAAAACCTCTCCAGCTGTTTTCCAGTTTCCAATTCAAAGCCAACCATGCCGTCTGGGTGATAAAAAGGAACAGCGACCGCCGGTAGCGGTTTCGTCTGTTTTTTGGGAAAAAGTTTTAACAACTTTTGCAAACGATTAGGCCCACAGGCCTGCAGATAGAGTTCGCCATCAAAATCAGCATGGTCAATCTTTCGTACCAAATGAAGTTTTTTCTCAAAACAATAGTTTTTAGGAGTGCCAATTTGCGTTAGCCAAAGTGTTTTTAATTCTCGAGATTGCATATCATAAGTTTCCCAAAATGTAGTAATTTCACCGATCTCTTTGATTTATCTATTTGTCGGCAACAATAATACTATAACGTCCAAACTCTTTCAGGTCAATAGTAATAACATGTCCATTGCGTTGACTGAATAAATCCGCAGTTAGCTCTTTTAAACTTTTGAAATATAGTGCCTGTCACAGGGAACAAATACCAGAGCAATATTCCTCGTCAAAGCCCTTCCTGATGCGCCAATATCGCTAATAAAACCGAAGTTACTTGACGTTTTTCGGCAAAACAAGTAAGATTACATCTGTTTGCCTTTTAGTTGTTGATTTATATGTCGCGGTTACGATAGTTTACTGCTCAAGATTTAGAGTTTCATGAAGTAAGTAACGCTTTCTCTTTTCAGAGAAAAACCAGCACGTTCGTAGGCTCGGCGAGCAGGCGCGTGCCCTTCATCTAACCCAGTAGTGACCCTGACGACTTTAATCCCCTGGTCTTTAAAATAGGCCAAAGCTGCTTGGTACATTTGTCAGAGCTCAATAGTGCTGTCCA
>DLIO01000097.1 GCA_002483765.1 Lentisphaeria bacterium UBA7640
CATCTCTCATGCTCATTCACAACCCTTAACAGGATGTCGTCTCAAAAGACAATAAATCAGCACATTCGACCTCAAATACTTAAAACATTTCTCATCCTGATCCAGTATTAACAATTAAGCCATTCTACTTCTTGCGACATTAACCGTCTGCACTTAGAGGTAATATTTAAACCGATCAAAATTATTTTAATCAATCAGTTAATCTAAAACCACTTCCTTACTTAAACGGCTATAGCAAACAAAAGTCATAATAAACCTATAAATCATATCAAACATCATTTATAGCATTATCGCAAGTGTTTATTTTATGAAAAGAACTTGAATCATTGACTTACACTAATAAAACACTTATACAAAATCAAGCGTGATAATGGGCAAATTAAAAGATAAAAAAACAGGAATGAAAGAGTGAATCACGTCATTAGGCGTGATGAGTACAGAAAAATGTAACTGATATTATTCATATTCTTGAGGTGACAAATATGGGCTAATATTCTGGTCGCAGATCAGATTAATCGGCCTTGGTTTTCTACTATATTTAAATGGGTTCCATATAACATTTAAAACAAATTTAATCACGGAAAAAATCAAAGATATGAATTTAAATAGAATCAGCGATCTCTTGTTATCGTAAAATTTCGCATCCGGATATTATGCTTATTCTTCGATTTTCCGATTAATTGGAACGACTTAGTTCGGGAATCTGTCCTAACACCACAATATTACTTTTATGAGGATCCATAGCACCTTAAGCACTATGAATCCTTTTATTGGCCAAACAATAAAAAACTTATGGGATGCCGGTCAATTATTTCAATGATTTGACAAATATTTTCATTCGCCTCAATGCTTCTTGAATATTTTCCGTTGACGTTGCATAGCAACAACGCACATAGCCCTCGCCACAAGCTCCGAAGGCCGTGCCCGGAATAACTGCGACTTTATGCTGCTCAAGAAACTTCATAGCGAAATCTTTCGAACTTAAACCGGTACTTTTAATGCTTGGAAACGTATAAAAAGCACCCTTAGGCATGAAACAGTGAAGCCCTGCGTCATTCATCCCCTGCACCATCAAATCACGCCGTTGTCGATACGTTTCGCGCATTTTTTCCATTTCTGGACGCCCATTTTTCAACGCTTCTTCAGCCGCGTACTGTGCTAATGTCGGGGCACTCATTATTGCATACTGATGGATTTTCATCATAGTGCCAATAATATCTATCGGCCCACAGGCATAGCCAATTCGGAATCCAGTCATCGCAAAAGCTTTGGAGAAACCGTGAAGCAAAATACAACGTTCTTTCATGCCAGGCAATGAAGCGATTGACGGCAACTGTCCCTCGTAAGTCAATTCACTATAAATCTCATCAGTGATGACGATCAAGTCGTGCTCAATCGCCAATTCAGCAATAGCCTGCATTTGTGCAAGATTTAAGGTGCCGCCAGTCGGATTGCATGGGAAATTCAGAATTATCGCCTTGGTTTTTGGCGTAATCTTCTTTTTAACATCTTCAATATCGACTGAAAACTCATTTTCCTCGCTAGTTTGCGAGGCCACTGGTATGCCGTGTGCCATCTTTATTTCAACATTATAAGAGACGAAACAGGGTTCGAAATAAATTATTTCATCACCTGGATTAGTAATTGCGCGAATCGCTAAGTCAAATGCTTCACTAACTCCAACCGTTACGAGACATTCGTCGTCTGGACGATAGTAGCATCCGTAATCCTTCTCCAAATATTTACAAATTTCTTTGCGCAGAGAATAAAGTCCAAGGTTAGAAGTATAACTGGTACGCCCTTGCTCTAGTGAATCAATTGCAGCTTGACGAATCAATTTAGGCGTCACAAAATCAGGTTCGCCCACGCCGAGCGAAATCACATCAGTCATATTGTTGGCTAATTCAAAAAATTCTCGGATACCACTTTTGGGCAAAGTTGCGATATGCCTTGCCAAACGCTCTTTGCGAAATGTTTTTAAGTCATTCATAACTGTTTTCTCCATTTGTTATTATGAGGTTAAAATAAACTTTATGTTATTTAAATCAACCCTTATCTATTTGGATTCTTTGGCGGCGGTCACTATGCGTTTGGTGTATTTTAAAAAATACACCAAACGAGATAATCATAGCCTGTTTGTAAATCTGTTATGACAATTTCAACGCGCTCAGCAGAGTCGCCAACGTCTCAGCAGCATTACCGAGAAATAACGTTACTCCACTACGGCGCTGGTATAATGGGTTTTCCACGCCAGCATAACCGGGCTTCAAATCGAAGTTAAAAATAAAAATATGCTTACATTCATCAACATTCAGAATCGGCATGCCGTATATCGGGGTTCCTTCAGCTTCACGAGCTGCTGGATTCATGACGTCATTTGCACCAATCACAATCGCCAAGTCAGCTGTTTTGAACGCAGAATTAATATCATCTAATTCACAGAGATCGTCGTAATCGACGTTAGCCTCGGCCAACAGAACATTCATATGACCAGGCATACGGCCAGCTACTGGATGAATGGCATAACGAACTTTGGCACCATTTTCTTGCAAGCGATCTGCCAATGTTTTGACCTGGTGCTGTGCATGGGCAATTGCCATACCGTAACCTGGTATAATAATAACATCGCGCGCTTCTGCTAATATCACATGCGGATCTGCTTTTATAGCGGTTTCCTCCTCTTTATCTTCTTCAATATCAGAAGTTTTAGCTTTACCCGAAGAGATACCAGGAGTAGCTGCATTACCAAGGATAACTGCGCCCAAACTGCGATTCATTGCTCGACACATAATTTGTGTTAAAAGCAATCCAGATGCGCCAACAATGCTACCGACTGAAACCAGTAAAACGTCACCGATAGCCAAACCGGAAATGGCTCCAGCCACTCCTGACAAACTATTCAACAAAGAGATTGTTATGGGCATATCTGCTCCACCAATATTCAAAGTAAATAGTAGTCCAAAGAGCAGTGCAGCAACAATTGGCACCACTAGCAATACTATTAAGCTGACGCTGGTTGTTGATGACAGTACTAGCATTACCAAGCATACCAGTAACGCTAAACCAACGATAACGCGATGACTTGATAGGCGTATCGGTTTCTGCGGTAAAATACGGTGTAATTTGCCTGCGGCAATTAAACTCCCCATCAAAGTTAAGGTTCCGATCTCCAATGCTAGCGTTGCTGCGACACGACTGAACACTCCTGCGTCAGCTCCGATGCCCATTAGTGCAAAGCCCCCAACAATAGCTGAAGCCGCTCCGCCCGAGCCATTCAAAAATGCCACCATTTGTGGCATCTCAATCATCTTTACTCGCAACGCCATAATGTAACCAATAATAATGCCAGCGAGTAGGCATGGATATACCCCCCAAATTGGTAGAATATCATGGCGCAACAGAGTTAAAATCACTCCGCCTGCAACCGCTGCTGCAGAAATACGGTTACCTAGACGTGCTTTCGAAACCTTACTCAAGAGATAAATCCCATATAACACAGTCAAGGTTAGAATAGCGGCAATAATGTAATATGCTAGGTCAGAAATCATAGGAGTTGATTTGTAGGTATAGCTCGTAATGTTATTCATGTTTATCACCTTTCCGGGCGAACATTTTTAGCATACGATCGGTAACTGCAAATCCTCCGATAATATTCACTGTCGCTGTAATAATTGCTGTTGCACCGAATATTCCCGACAACCAAGTTGACTCACCTTTGAATGCCACTGCTGCAGCAACTAAAGCTCCTAGCAAAGTAATTCCTGACAGTGCGTTCATTCCTGACATTAATGGTGTATGTAGCAATGATGGGACGTTGTTAATCAAAAAATAACCAACTAGCGTGGAGATAATAAATACTCCCAGCAAAATAATTTGTAATGATGACATTATATTTTTCCTTGATTTATCTGTTTATTACAGCCCCATTGCTTCGAGCGTTCCAGCATGAACAAGACGCCCTTCATGGCATACTAATGTTGAACTAACAATCTCATCGCTGTGATCTAATTCAATTTGTCCGTTTTTGCTTAGATATTTCAATAAATTATAAATATTATTAGCAAACATCCAAGTGGAACTGGTTGGTAACATCCCAGGAATATTCTTACACCCTTCAATGATAACATTATGCTCAACGGTCTGTTCTCCTGGAACAGTTATAGCGCAGTTACCACCTTGGTCAATTGAAATATCGACGATGCATGAACCAGACTTCATGCTTTTTACCATCTCTTCGTTCACTAGAATTGGGGCCCTTTTCCCCAGCAACAACGCCGATAAAAAAATGATATCAGCCTTGGCCACCGTCTCGCGCAAACACTCACGTTCTTTCTCTAACCAGCTTTCGGATAGTTTGTTGGCATGCTTGCCATCTGCGCTGACTGCTATTTCTGGAGGTATGCCAGTCTCAACAATTTTTGCTCCCAAGGACTGAGCTTGTTCATTGGCTTCTGGACGAATATCGGCAGAGTAGACCACGGCGCCTAAACTTCGAGCGGTCGCTACCGCACGTAATCCAGCTACGCCGGTACCGATGACAAGAACTGTCGCGGGCTTGATCATTCCTACTGCAGTACCGATCATGGGCATGAACATCCCTAGGTTATTAGCCGCTATAAGCATCCCTTTATACCCAGCACAGGTGCTCATCGATGACAAAGCATCCATCGCCTGAGCCCGACTGATGCGCGGAACACCGTCTAGCGTCAATGCAGTGACGCCTGCAGTTGCCAATTCCTTGACCATTTGGTGATTGACCGGAGAAGCCGGATGAATAAAGGTGATCAACACTTGCCCTGCATGCATTAGCGAGACTTCATGTTGATTGTAAACGGTGTTGAACTGCGGCTCCTTAACCTTCAGAATAACATCAGCTTTCTGGTACAAAGTTGACGCTTCTTCCATCAGGGTTGCCCCAGCAGCTGCATAGTCTTCGTCAGCATAGAAAGAACCAACACCAGCACCGTGTTCAACTAACACTTGATGTCCATCCGCTAACATTTTTTTAACGGTTTCCGGAGTTGATGAAACTCGTTTTTCACCACGCATAATCTCTTTTGGAATGCCAATTATCATCGTAATCCTCCACTTGTTTGAAATAATTGCCGACTAATAATCCTAAATTACTCATCGTCATTTATTTTTCTTAATTTTGAGCTTGCAAACCGTGCCAACCCGATTAAATCATTATTAACATAACAACTTTTGAAAGTAAGTCAACCACTTTTAAAATTATATTTAAGATTTTAATCAAATTGTTGATTAATCAACGAAATGCACCAGAAATAAGCGAATGTATTAAATTTGGCAAATATACATTAATATAATGAACTTCAAGAATATCTAACTCATCAGAAATCTTACTCGATATTCAGTTTATCCGAACTTTAATCTGCAATATTAAAGAAAAAAACGTTTTTGTTGTGGAAGATAATATCAGACAAAGGCTATTGCTTTAAAATTAAAAGCCAAAGGCATAGACTTTTTGTTAGGAAACTTAAAATCAGAAGCTGCCAAAAATCATTTGAGACAAATCGATAAAAAACACCATCGCCTGCAATCCTTAAATAGCCTTCGTGCCTTCGCGTGAGCTTTCGGAGTTCCACGTTTTATCAAATGCATTGCGGGGACTGGGGCTTCGCGCTACTTCGATTTTCAACCTGCAGAGGACCTGTCTTTGGGGGTTAATAAAAGTTTGTAATTTGAATCTCTAATTCGCGCGCGCATTATGCGCGCGTGAATTAGAGAACATATTTACATCACATTAACGCGAAGTTGTAACGGTTATTTTTGAGAGTTTTCTGTGGCTGTTTAACGGCGTTCGTCTAGTTTGGCGATCCTGGTGGGTGGTTTTATCATGCGAATAAAACGCCATTTTCCGGCGCGGAAACGCAATAGCAAAAAACTACCTTCAATTAAGGCTACGAAAGCGAGCCATAGCCAAATCATAATTACTGAGGTTTTGAGGCGGAGAAAAAAAATTGCGGAAATTTTTCAAAAAAGGGGTTGACTTTTATTTGGACTTACGTTATACTATAACACAACAAGAGATTGTATAAGGAAAATTATGAATAGTAATCTGATAAATCAATTGCCCAAAGCATTACGCATCAAAGAAGAACTAAAAAAAGAGATTCTCTCTGGAGCGTTCGGAAATCATGGTGAATCCTTCATCTCGGTTCGTGCGATTGCCAGTACTCGCGACGTATCACTGAAGACCGCTCAACGAATCATGACTCTACTAAGAGAGGACGGCTTCGTTGCACTTAAAGGCAACAGGCATCAACTGGCCGACACTTCACAATTAGCTAATAACCAAACGAACATCCAAGACAACCTGCTGGGCCTAGTTGTCACCAATTTGGAAAACCCTTTCTTTGCAATTTTAGCCAAAGAGGTAGAGTTGTCTGCCGAACAAGCGGGATTTAAGTTGATGATGGGTAGTAGCAATTATGATGTTCAACGCGAAAAAGAGATTATCGATATGTTCCAAAACTCCGGTGTCGCCGGCATAATTGCATGCCCAGCTCAGAGTGATCATCTTTCCAGTTTTTACGACTCTCTTAGCGTGCCCTACATAATGGTTGGACGCCGTCCCGAAAAATCAACTGCGGATGCTGTTTTGGTGCATAACTTCAATGCCGGACACATGGTTGCCAGTCATTTTGTGCGCAATCATTATACCAACTTCGGTTATTTCGGTTTGAAACAATTCCATCCCAATCTCAGATTTGATGGCTATGTCAATGGATTGGCTGAACATAAATACCAGATTCCTGCCGAAAATATTATCACCGCCGACTCCAAAAACTTCGATGATTCCACCGCGGCTTTAAAACAGATGCTGACGACAGCGGAAAAACCCATTGCAATGTTCTGCTTCCACGATTTACTGGCGGCAAAGCTGGTGCGGGTCTGCCGGGAATGTAGATTGAAAATCCCGGAAGATGTCGGAATTTGCGGCTTTGACAATCTGCCGATTGCTTCCGCAATGATTCCTTCGCTCACCACCGTAGCATATCCTATTGCGGACATGGCGCAAATCGCCGTTGAACGACTCAAAAGGAAGATCAGTGGGGAGAATAGCAGAAAACAATTTACCTGTTTTCTGGAACCCAATTTGGCAGTCCGGGAAAGCTCAAAAGATGTTGCCGCGAAAAAACACCCGGAATTTGCAACTCATGATTACGCATATCAACTAAATTGACCCAATTTAAACATAAGCAAAAACAACAAAACACAAAGGAAGAAAAATGGCTATTACACAAACAGCAATCAGTTATTATGGATTGAATTACGTCGAACACGCTGAGAAAGATTTTCAGGAAATGCTGGATCACGGTTGTACGACGGTGATTTTGGCGATCACGGAATTCGATATGGATTTCTGGTTCCCGAGCATCCCGAAAATCGTTGACAAAGCGCATGAATTAGGCTTGCGAGTGTTGCTTGACCCGTGGGGTATCGGCAAGTTTTTCGGGGGCGAACAAGTCAGTCTATTTTTACAGAACAACATCGAAAACCGTCAAGTCGGCGCCATTAGTGGCGAAAAACTGCCGTTTGCCTGTTTCAACACCCAATCATTTCGTGATTATTTTCAAAGGATTTGTCTAAAACTGGCGCGTGAAACCACTGCGGATGGTTTTTTCTGGGACGAACCTCATTACGCATTTCCGAAATCTTATGCTTCAATTACTGGCGGAGCATCTGACGAATGGAGTTGCCGTTGTCCAAATTGTATGCGATTGTTCAAAAATTACTATGGCTATGAAATGCCTAAAACAATGAATGACGATGTCAAACAATTCAGATGGCGCGAAGCTTTGTTCATTCTTGAAGATACTTCACGCAAAATCAAAGAGATTAATCCTAATTCAGAGATAACCTGTTGTGTCCACGCAACACTGAACAGTTATTATGTTACAGAATATCGCGGTTATGACAACTGGGATATGGTGGCGTCATCGCCATATTTTGATGTTTTTTCAACGACTATCATCGCGTGGCATCTGCCAGCTGATTTCTTTGAAGAAATTACCCGTCGTACCGTTGAAATGGCAAAAAAATATGGTAAAAAATCAGAACGTTGGATTTTTGGATACTACAAACAACCCACTGATTTTGCGCAAATTGACAAAGTTGTTGATCTCTATGAACGTTTGGGTGTAGATCGCTTAGCAGCATGGACCTATCGTGGTGGCTTCGGAACCGTTCTAGCAGCGCCAGACCCAATCAAACTCTGGGATAGAATCGGTGAAAATTATAAAAGAGTTTTAGACGCTAGGAGTTAGGAGTTAGAATTGGGAATGTCACCACTGATAAACACTAATTGAGCACTAATAAAAAAAGTTTTAAGGTTTTAATGGAGGTAAAAGTTTAGTCTCAAAAAGTTGAGTAATGAATTCGGAGGTACTACGATAGTGCCGGAAGTTGAGAAATTTAACAGAAAAGAAAAAAGTTGAAAATATTTCGTAAGAATAAAACTAAAAGTGAAAAGATATTTCATAAAGGTAGAAACAAAATCATGACAAAAAGATCACAAAATAATCAGCAAGGGACAGGCTATCCTGCCGGAATCAGTTTCTCGATTTCGGTTTCACCGGATGTTCTCTACTATCTCTGCAATGGTTTCATGAATTTTTGTCATGGGCCCTCCGGCATTGCTAGGCAAAAGAACTGTTCCAACACTGGAGACGAAGAGTTGTTGCCCATTATTGCCATGAGAACTTTGAGAGGGTTTAACCCTCG
>DLIO01000096.1:0-12343 GCA_002483765.1 Lentisphaeria bacterium UBA7640
TTACCCTTTATACCGTCCGTCAAAGTTTGTTTGCCAACAATTTTGTAATTGGCATTTTGTGCAATCTCCGGCTTGGCTCCCGTGTCAAACGATGCATAGAATACTGGTGTCTTCAAGTCCCTGCCCTGTATGCTAGTCAATACTAACATTGCCAAAGCGATAATAAAAATACCCTTAAACATTGTATTTTCGTTATAAATCCAGCGAATTAAAAAAATTTGCGCCATTTTATCCTTCTCCTAGTAAAGTTAGTGTAATAGTTTAGTGTCGAAAAATTAATTTTTTGAACATTTTTGTTTTTCTCGATCAATTGTCGTTGAATAATTTTCTCCGCCATAATCAATTCGGAAATGTTATGGTTGCGTTCTTGGGAAAATTCATTTGAATAGTTTGATATCAGAAGTCGAATCCCTAATAATTTATTTTGCAGACTTATGCTTTGATAATTTTCTATGTCATAATGGTCTCCCAGTTAAAGTTACTGTATTTCCCTAATTTAATTTTATTATTATAAGAAAAGCTATTGACTTCCACCATGAATTTTGATATACCAATAAGCTCGTAAAAACAACAACAGAAGATATCAAGTAAAACCGTAATCATAAATTAGTATCTGCCATACTAACCACCGGTACTTTTGTTTGCGGTAAAGAACTGGAATATTCCAGCAGTTCGCCTAGTGAAATCGGTGATACTGTGTCAACAAAAGAGTCTTTTCCATAAATAGATGATTGCTTTGACGGGCGCATTTTTTCCAGCAATACGTTTGATACGGCACAATCGATAACTTCCAGTTTAAACTTATCCCGAGTATATCCATATCCTTCATAACCGGTGAAAAAATTTATACTTATCTGTTCTCCAGGTTTGACAGTGACCGAAACTTGATGTGTAAATATATTTTTTGTACCCGTTAGGCTTGACAAGACTATTTGGGAATTTGGGCCAGTAATTGCACCGATTTTACAGGATAATGTATACCAGCCGGCAATTACTGGACTGACTGTAGTACTGTTTTTCTCCATTATATTAACAACACGAACTCCGCTACGGTTAGGGTGCACGGGCTCGATTCCGTATTTGATGTTCAAGGCCTGACTGATTGCTTTGGCAGTAATGCCGGCAATTAATTCATATCCTTTTTCATTTGGATGTAGAAAGACTTTTTCCTCCCAGTCAGGAATTTTACGGATAGGGAATTCATACTCTACCCAAATAACTTTGTTGTCAGGAAAAAACTCGGTGAATTTTCGTCTCAGGATTTTGTTAGTAGCGCTGTTGCACTGGTCTCTGAGTGGATTACTGGTGTCACAAGGTAAAATTGACGAGAGAAATATTTTTTTGACGAAGTTCTTTTTAAGTAGCGCATGAACAATCTTCACGATATCTACAGCGGTTTGTTCTGCCTTATCATTAATAAATCTTGCGTCTAGAACGCAGTTATTGTTGGTTCCTATTAATACATTGTAATACAGACAATCTGGAATGTCTTTCATTCTGTTTAGTACCAATGTGGTATTGTTACCGCCCTCACCGGCGTGACTGTAGCCGAACATGGCGGTGTGTGTACCGATGAATGCTAGGTTTGGAAGTCGTTTAAGCAATTCTTGACGCCACCAATCACCCCTTTCTGCCCAAGTAATGCTGTCTCCTATCATGCATAACGGAATTTGACCACTCGCTTCAGTGGCTGCATAATCAAAGTCTTGGTATTGATTCGTTTTTTTAGCTGTTTGTTTTAGTTTGTCATTCGCCATTTTTAAGAACAATCTCCGTTGTCTTTATTTCTAATGTTGCTGTCTTCATTTCTGATGCTGCGAAAATTCTGATCATAATTATTGTCACCACTATTGACAGTGTCAGCGTTTTCATCTGTTTCCCTTATTGTAATAGTGTAGTGCTAAAAAGTTAATTCTTCTAAACATTCGTCAACGTCGGTTTACCAATAATTTTATAATTTACATCTTGTGCAATCTCCGGCGTTACTCCCGTGTTAAAAGATGCTTAGAATACTAGAGTTTTCAAATCGTTCTTTCCGATACATTATCGTATTCTAGGATGTCCCTCCTGCACTTGACCCAAAGTATACAAAGCTTGATAATCCTACAAATTAAGGATCAAAAATTTAAAGTTATCTTGCTCCATCTTTTGATAATCAATCAAATCATGGTCAATACGGCGAATTTCTTTTAGAAAAGAATGGCAACAATTTTCCCAAGCATTTATTCCATCTAAACTAAATGCTCCACGAAGATTACAAGTTAATACTCGAAATGTATGTTCCTTATTGAAATCAAGGTCTTTTGGAAGAACTATATCCTTCTGAGGTAACATATCGAGTTTGTTTTTGGTAAAGCTCTGTGACATTTTATAATTTCATCCTCAATTTATGAGTTGTTTTTTTGTTATTTGACGAGTAAAACGGTTTGATTTAAAAATCATTCTGCTCCCGGAGCAACCGTTGTTACTTTTAATTTTGGTTCAAAGTATTTATGGACTATTTGCATTTCTTTAAATATTTCCGGAAAAATCTGCTGATAATATGCTGTGTTCTCCTTGCACAAAAGACTTCGGTTTAGTTGACGTAATCCGAAGGTTGCTGCTATCCAGGTATTAGTCCAGCCGGATTCAACGCACCATGCGCCCCAACCACTGTCAGCTGAACTACCAAAAAACTCCCAAAGTTCGTAATCAAATCCCCGCATCCAGCAACCATCAAGATAATTTTGACTTTTTGATTTTATTTGAATGCGGCACAGGAAGTCTGCTAATCTATTTTCAGCATCAATATAAAAATTGTCCTCAGTAGCCATAGCTGCTTCGTGCAGACCAATAAACGCATAATTAACAGTATAAATTAAATCACATGCAGGATCGCCGTTTTGTTGAATCAATGCAGCTTCGGTAGTTCCATATTCCTCGTTTGAAGTCGGTGCCGGATATTTGCCGTATTCGGGGTCACCCATCATTTCTCGAATTGCGCCACATTCGGCCATATTATCGAGCAAAGTGGTCGCGACAGTGCGTAGCCAACTTCGGTGTTCACTCGTGTCTTCAACTTGCACTAAAAAAGCCAAAGGTAAAAGTAAACGGGCATATTCTTGAGTGATGCCATTAGTCCAGACCAGTTTGGGAAACACTTCCATCGTCATACGGATAGCGCATTTTGTTTTATCGAGAAATTCCTGATGTCCAGTCAAAACGTATGCTTGCAAGAAGCCGGCCCACATATAAGCTTGGTAATGCGGGCGATATTCGACATAATCTTCATTCTGATAAGTTTGCCAGGTTTTCCCATCGGCAAATGCCTTCGGAGGACGCAAACTTCCTCGCCGGAATCCCTGTACCCCAGTAGTACGCAAAACGGATAAAAAGCAACGCAAAATATTTTCACTATAACCAATATTGCCAGTTAATTCCGATGCTAAAACACACCCCATCGCAGCACGGCAATTGTCATCGCCATAAAATACCGGGAGGTTTTCATAAAAATACAACCCGCCATAGGTTGGACTTAGTGGGTCAGTATCCGCTAGCTTTTTGGAATGGAACAAAAAGTTCATGATCTGTTGCGTTGCCTTACGAGAAGGATAGCTGTTATTTATTGCCCAGTCAAGAGCTGGAATCATTGCAGATTCTCCAGTGCAGTCACCACGCGTCATCGGGCGTGGCGATTGCCTGCCAGAAGATTCTATACCAGAATTGTACCCCTCAAAAACTCCGGTCATGTTGCCCTGTCCAAATAGGTCGCCTTGGTCAAAAAAGATATGATTATTGAACCATCGTACATTCGCGTTAAAAGCGTTTTTCTCAACACCTTTTGGGAGTTTTCCGCCACTATTAAAAGTAGGCTTAACACTCATCAAGCAATCTATTTCTTCAATGCCATCTTTACCGTTAAGCCAAGCCTGTATTCTCCCCATCACGATTTTCCAATCGGCGAAAGGAGCAAAACGCCCTTCAACAAAATTACTCAATTTCGTGGTTGAAATCAGAATATGTGGGTACTCTGGATGCTGGAACAATATCGGATGATGTTCTTCCGGTAATCCGTAAACTGCTTTACGGTACCCAGCAACTCGGGCCAAGGTTAAATGCGCTTTAACCGGAGTTTTAACCGGACGAAACCAACAGTTATGCTGGATTAGTATCTGGCCTTCCAGCAAATTTTTGTCAAAGAAATCAGAAACAACGACTGTTCGTTCAAGCTCAGCCTGTACCGGTTCCTCGAATTCAATTCCTAGAACTTCCTCTGGAAATTCTAAGAAGACACGTTTCTGAATGACGCCTGTCATTTTATCATTATTCATTATATATAGTCTTGTTTTGTTTTTTGTAATGGTTCGACTTTTTCAAACCTAAATCTTTGAGACTCTGTATTTTTTGATTTTAGGGTTAAAAAACTTTATACTATACTTTTTCAAGTTAGTTTAAATTAAATACTTTTGAAATCATCTATACATACTTGGATAATTTCCACGTCAAATCAGGATCATTTCTTTATCACTTTAAGGCAAGGCAGAATGCTTCGCCATTCATATCCAATTCTATGGCTTCCTGATACGGTACTTGTTCTTCCTTTATCATTTTACCATACTTATCCATTGATATTACAGTAACCTTGTTATCTTTTCCAATTCTAGGGAAAGAACTCAGATCCAAACTAATTTTTTCCTTTTTTCGGAAAGGTGCTGGTATGACTTTTAATAGGCCGTTTTCGTTACGGACGATGTAAGCTTCTGAAGAGGTCAAGAAGTCAGTTTGTCGAACAGTTCCGAAATTATCGACATAAAAAAAGTCATCTGTCTGCGTCAAGTCTGCTCGGCTGTTGTTGATCAACGCCGAATAACTTTGTCCTTTTCCCGGCAGATTAAAGACAAAACCGTTCGGCGGAAGCAAAAATTTCCGATCATGAATCTCAACTTCAAAGTTTTCATTTTCATGGAGGTTCGCAGCAGTTTCTGCACCGTTTTCATAGGTAACTTTAACTTGATTATTGTTCAAGTTTCTTGCTTTTATGGCTTCTTCGACAGAACCAAGTTTGCCATTGATATTGTAAAATATCTGCTTAGCAGGAATTAATGTGTAGAACTGTTGCATCGGCTGGATCATAAAATATGATTTTATCATGTAGCTGGGAATCTGCTTGTACGGCGAACCATGATAACCACCGTAAATATGGCCTGTATTGCCATAGATGAATTCGTATGCAAGTAGTTTATGAATGTTCTCTTCTGGCTTCAAACCGCTACCCTTAAAATTCATCAATGATAGATGATATCCGCAGTCGTTAGAAAGCTCATGGAGTTTACGAAGCTGAAAATCAGGCATTACATGGATGTTTGCTCGCTGTGGTTGAGCATAGTTGTCACAAATCCCGGCAAAGAGCCACTGGCTAACTCCTTCACTGAGCACTGGCCCAAAATCATCAATTTCCATACGCAAACTTTCCACAAAAGTTCGGTATGCGGCAGAGAACATGCCAGCACCCGGCACCCTAGAGTCGTAGTCAGTATAACGCCATGGTGGCGGACAAGTCAGTTGATCGAGATAGCCACAGGTTGGATTGAATTTCTTTTTAAAAATCTGATTGTAGCGCTTCTGCAACTCGCGCATACGACTATTTTTAACCTGTAGATGACCGCCAGAGCCGTAAACCCAATCTTTTTGAGCGTTCTGCGTCAGGTAGTCTTCATCCCAAACATCATAGGAGAGTGGCGATAGCAAAGTGTGATCGGTGTAAAGTCCTCCCCGAAAGCCAAGTTTCCCAAAACCAGAGAAAAGCCTAACTAACCCAGCATCACCGCCAATCAGCGGTTCGATGTCCTCGATGAAAGTAATCGGGTCACCGTTAATGCGCGGCTTGTAGACTCGGAACAAATCACCATGATAACGAATGTTGAGTTTGCGCGCACCAAAGGCGTGCATCTCTTCCCACATTGCTAGTTCACGTTCAAAAAAATCTTTGCGTGGTTGCGGCTCGTAAGCCATCCGGGTTGCCCAAACATCTTCGGAGGTTTCTTTCAAATAGCGATGAGGCGGGTTGGGGATATTTGGCAAAACAGCATCTAAACGCTCATCAATAGTCAAGAATAGCCGTTCCCGTACTGGATTGCGCATTCCATCTGTTTTGTGGTCATAGACTGCACCTCCGTTGATCAAATATGTCGAAACGACTTCATTCGTTACTTTTGAACCATCCGCCACCCATGTTGTATCCCCGAGACTTTGATTAAACTCCCAGCGTCCCCCGCTCCTGCTACTAGTTTCGCTAAAAAGAGCGGAAGCATCGCTGTTATACCAATCGAACAGACTAGAAATATAGATATCATCTCCGCAAAAGATACCTGGCCCTTCACTATGCTGACGCCAACCGCGAATTGGCATGTAAGGAACTTCCACCACTGTTCCCTGTAACTGATTAATTCCACCCGCCTTTACCTGCATCACACCACCGTTTTTAGTAGATAAATCAATAATCAGAGAGTTGTTTTTTAATTCCAGCTGCCACTTGGCAGGTTGCTTGGTGCTTTTAACGTCGTAAAGCCAATCTAAAATGAGTTTATTATCGTCAAAGCGAGAGGAGATAAGTTTCGCATTTACAAGTGGAGAAGAAGGAGGAATCAACTTTTTCCCGTCTGCCCAATAGAAACCGCCATTCAGAGCGGGGGAAAAAGTCTTGCCGTTGAAGGTCGCCTTGATATCGCTCAAGGTGCCACTCGTTGCATTGACGTTAAAAACTAGACGAGAGGAAGCAAAACGCCAACTTTTCTCACCAGTCTGAGTCAAGGTTGCTTGGGAAGCCTTGACTGGGGTCGGCAAAATGGTTTCTGCCCGAGTCGGAAGACCAAGCTCCTTCCAAGATGGAACTTTCGCACTACTCAAAGTTTTTTCACTCATCTTATAGAAACTCAACGAGTCAAGATACAAAACTTTATTCGGTTCATTCAATCCAGAAAAAACAATCCCATCGAGTCGGGACGGGGTTTTGATTGTATTCGGTAGCGCTTTATGCCAGACGCTCCATCCGTTCCAATGAAGCCATCCCTGATCTGCGCTACGCATAGAAAGATCGTGTTTACCGCCATCGACATCCGTGATTCGGAAGCTAATCATCAATTTAGGTCGCTTAGCGCGTTTCCATGGAGAAGCAAACGCCCAAACATTAATCGCGTTAAAATCTTCTTTAATGATGGAATTTGCTGGCGGAGTCAACACGACTTCCGCGGACGGATCCCATTTGGTTGCCCCATGATTCAACTCCAACCGGCCCACATAATCTCCCCATAATGGTTCTTCTTGGCTACGGGTAAATAGTGCATCTACCATCCCTTTCGGATAACTAAGATTCCAGCCAGTCATATCTTCGAATCCGAAATATACCTTTTCACGTTCAGTCCGTCCCTCTAAATGACGGCTACGTGGATATTGGACAGCATCGCAGACCAAATTATTTAATTCAACTGAAACTATTTCACCATTTCCAGGCTTTTCAAAGCGCTGATCTTTAACAAAAATAAGCCCTTCCGAAACAGGAAGGGGGTTGTTTTGCTGAAGTAATTCATAGTGAGTTTTAGCCTCTTTCTGAGTCATAAAACGGTTGTAAATCCTAACCAGTGCGATTTTGCCATTAAAATTCTGCTTGGACCACCCTAAAGAATCCCCTAGTGCCAACGATGCCCTTTCGTAAATTGGTACGCCGTTAACTTCAGCAAATAAATCCGGTAATCCATTTCGAAAAACCTGGACTTTGTCTGGAGTTCCGGTCAAAACATAATGAGTCCAAGCTCTTAATTCAGACTTACTTTGGAGGGAGGGCATCCACTGTTTTTTGGGGGCATTGACTAATAACGTCCTTACCTCACCATCTTTGCGATAGCAGGGAAAGCCGAAAGACTTAGGCATTAGAAGAGCATAACCACAGTCATCGGCTTCAACTTTCAAATAAACCTCAGCAGTAAAACCGCTCTTTCCCCAATCAGGAATACCGTTTAGACGCACGGAATCGCCTGGAAAACTCCAGTAATTGCTCGGCTCGGTAGCTGTCAATCCCAAACAAAACAATCCGCATAGCAATACAATGAAATTCTGCATAATTTGCACTTCCTTAAATATAAATTTTAAATATAAGTCTTAATCTCTAGCCCTAGTCATACGTCTTTCAACCGATTGGCCTTTATTTGTGTTTATCTCATTGCGCTTGAAATGGTTGACATTGCCACCTATCGAAAGAAAATTTGCACCGTTTGAATGTAAAGGGTTAAAACCCCACATACCATACGAAGTCCAATTGCCATAACCAAGAAAAGGGCAACCGTACGCATTATTTACGACTGGCCCAGTGTCTGCAACGGCAAAAGTATCAGGCGCGACCTTTCCTATTTTTAGATGCGGAAGAAAAGTAGACTCCCCACCTGCAACATCTGATCCGAACCCGTTGGTCATATTATTAAAGCCATAGTTGATAGTATTTGACATTGATGCTGGTGATTCAACTCCATGAGTGTTAGCAGGACAATCATAAACTGTTCCAAACCATTTCGCTGACGCAGCATTTGTCACTACTTTTCCTTCATAGCCAACATATTGACCTACTACGTCACGAGCATACCAGTAGCTGTAAGTTCCAGGAGCAAGGACTGAATACTGATTCACAGTTGGAATATAATCATCACTATCAGTTATATATTGCAACAACCCCACACCAATCTGTTTGAGATTTGATATGCATTTTATTTCTTTAGCCTTGTCGCGAGCTTTATTTAGTACTGGTAATAACATACCAGCCAAAATCGCGATGATCGCAATTACAATCAAGAGCTCAATTAAAGTGAAGCCTCTAACCATCAACGACTTACATCTTTTAATCTTCATCGATTTTACCTCTCTTTCCAAATCATACGTGAAGTCTTTATTTGCACTGTTTTCTTTTTTTAATTCATGATACAACATTTGCACACCTCTCTTTTAGTTTGTTAATTTGGTACCGGAAACGTAATAATTTAGTGTTAAAAAGTTGACTTTTTAACCATTTTATTTTTATTTTTCAAGACCGATTGTCTTTGAGTAATTTCCCTCGCCATAATCTCTCCGAAAATGTTATGGTTGTGTTTTAGGAAAATTTATTGTGATTTTTTATATAGGAAGTCAATTCACTGAAAATATTATTTTTCAAGCCTGCATGCTTGAGAGATTTTCTATGTCATAATAATACCTATCTTTTTTTAAACTTACGCTGAATCCCTTATAATTAATTCTGGTTTTATTAGAATTGACTCGGACGAATTATCGTATATCTTGCCGATTAATTTTTGTACCGCCAATTTACCAACTATGTCAAATGGTTGTGAGATAGTGGTCAAAGCTGGACGAACATACTGCGATAGGTATTGGTCATCATAACCGATTATCAAAACATCTTTACCAATCGCAATATTATTACGTTGAAATTCACATAGCGCAACAACAGCATCTTTATCGCATGGTAAAAACATACCAACGGGATATTTTTTTATACTTTTTACTTTTTCGATTATGTCATCTAAAGAGTCATAAATCGTAACAGTTTGCTCCGCTTTTCGAATAGTATCAACAAATCCTGATATTCGTTCGGGGATATTCTTATACAATCGTGTGATAAATTGTTTTACCTCGTGTTTTAATAAATGTTCTGCAACCAATTTTCCGCCATGATAGTTATCAACGCTGACCGAAGTATAGCTAAGCCCCTGCTCGCCGCCTTCGACAATGACTATTTTCCCGTCATTTTTTTGATATTCGAGAATGACAGCTTCAGCGTCTGTATCTAGTTTGAAATATGGATAAGTGATAATTCCACAGTTTTTAGCTCTTTGAGAACGTTCAATAAATTCAAGATAACTGTTTTTGGTGACATCAAAGTAAAATGCTAGCGGGAAATTATTTTTGTCAGCTTCCTCCGAAATACCTTTCATTAATTTTGCCGATAACGTATCGGTTCTAAGTGGCAGAAAACAACCGATTACCGAGTTTTGTCCACGTTTAAGGAATTCAGCATTGCGATTTGGCCGATACCCCATGCGTTTTGCCACCTTCCGGATATGTTCCTTGGTGGAGTCCGCTGTCCGCGTATCTTTATGAGGATTAAGACTTAATGCTCGCGAAACGACCGCTACTGAAAATCCTGCCTCTTCTGCTATTTCTGCTAATTTTATCATTTATCCTTAATACCATTTTATTCTTGAGATAACGTTATCTCTTTTTATATTATAACGTAAAAAATAAAATTTGCAAGCGTTTTTTGAAAAGAAATAAAAAACTTAATCCCACCAAGAGAACTGAAAAGGTAGAAAATTAATGGATCTACAAAACGTCTGCTCTAGCTTTTATTTTCCCATATTATTACTCAAAACTAGCGATCATTAGAGGTTGGAGCTCGTTATTTTGTCGTTTCTACCCCCCCCTGTGGCTCTGCAATCATCATGCCGAATGACACGTGCTGGGGCTTATAATGCTTATGTTTCTTGAAGTCAACATCAAAGGCTTGGCCTTGTTTTGTGGTTTTCTTGGCGTTAATGTATAGCTTAGTAGTTTTAATATTTCATGGAGTGTGATTATGGCTAAACGCGACGATTATATCAGTGACAACTTGATTCATGCACGGGAACGGCTCAAAGCATATCAACAATCACTGGAAGTAAATATAACACCAGAAAACTCCACCGAACACGAAACTAAAGAAGAGCAAACTCGAGCTATGCCAGCCGAAGAACCCAAATTCCCGCCAATTGGGGAAAAACAATTTGAGAATTACCACAATGCCCGGCGAGAGTCGCTGAGAAAACTGAATGAGTTTTCTATTTTATTAGAAGCAAAGCGCGAGATAATGGCGAATAACTGTGCGGAGGCAGCTCAACTTCAGAACATGTTTGAACAGTTGAGTCATGAATTGAACGAATTGCCTAACAGTTTGGATGAACTCAATAACTATCCTGAGAAGTTCGAAGAATATCGGCAGCACAATGAACAGGCACGATTAATGTTGATGCGACATTCATTGGCAGTAAAAAGATTATTAGAAAATGATCCGAGAGCTGTAGCAAACAATATTTCGATTGTTCATGAAGTCGCGTCACTGACTTTCTATCAACTTTTTCGGCTTGGTTTTGGTGTGTTTTTACCGTTAATTTTCAGCTTGATTGTGGCGGCTTTGGCAATAGGAGCCGCTATTATAATGACCATGGGCGGAATATGAAGAACCCCTATAGTTCCAATAAACGGAGAAAGCGCCCTAATCCAATACGCATATATTCGCGAACTGCCAGTTTTACGCGCATTGCTGGCTTCACCGCGACTTCTGGTGAAAGCGAGACTAGTAAAACCCGCGTCACTAGCATTGTTATCGTTGTCCTAATTCTGTTTACTGGATGCTGGTTTATATTTTTCTAGTAAGTTGCAAAAAAAGCTAAACACAATACAATTTTCATTTAGTACCGCCGTTATATTAGTCAACAAAATGCAATTGACAATCAATTGCAAAAACAACTGGAGGTAGAGCTATGATTTCCAAGTACGCAATGATGATGGTCGGAGCCGGCATGATCGGTTTGGCAACTGTTGCATCCGCTAATGAAGGAGCGGCAACATCAGAAAAAAAAGAAAGACCAAACCGCGAAAAAATGGTTCAGCGTGCTCGCAAGGGTCAAGCTAATGAAGGAATCCGCGAGGCTCAAGGTGAGTTAATGAAACTCGTCCACAGCTATAACCAAACTAAAGACCAAGACAAAGAAAAAAGCGCGAAAACCCTTGAAGAGATCAAAGTCCAAATTGCTAAAACACAGGAATTGAGACTCAAAGGAGCCGAAAAACGCATCGAAGAAATGAAAGCTAAAAACACTGAAAACAGCGATGAAAAGCAGGGAAAAAGAATCAATATGGCCGAAAAACGTTTGGAAAAAATGAAGGCCGTACAAGCAGAAAATGGCGCAAAAATATTAAAAGCGATTGAGGAAGGGAATTATCCTCCAAAATCAAATCGCGCCGAAGGTAACCGTAAAGGAAAGAAAGACCAGAAAAAGTCTGGCAAACCTGAAAAGACTCCAGAAGTTGATAAAGCAGCCAAAACTGAAGACGCCAACGACGAAGAATAAAAGCTTAGCGTCTTAAGTTTCCCATCTCCAAGGCGACGGAACAATTTATGTTCCGTCGCCATTTTTATTGGAGAATGTTGAATATTGAATGGACTGACACGGACGTAGTGGACGTAGCGAACGGGATAAAAAACCTCTCCCTTACTTTTTTGTGTCTTTCGTGTTTTTCGTGGTTAGATATCCCGTTCCAACTCTCCAATTCTCCAATTCTCCAA
>DLIO01000096.1:12647-30504 GCA_002483765.1 Lentisphaeria bacterium UBA7640
TCTCCAACTCTCCAAATCTCCAACTCTCCAAATTAAAATACCTAGTGCCGATTATGATTGAAAACTTGAGCAGTAGGTGTTATCTTTTAGGTTTTAATCGGAAACAATAATAAAATGCAAAACCAGCATCAAGTCCTTACCGCGACTCAAATCAACTGCGCTAAAAGTAATGCCATCATGTCCGCATGTTATGGTTCGTTATCTGCCGGCTTGATCGGCGATAGTCCGATAATTATGATTATGGCGGAAAAGATGAATGCTGGCCCCATGATCTCTCTGATGACCACTGCGCTGATCCCTTTGGCGTACTTCTTAATGCTTTTGCCAATGGGCTGGGTTGCGGCAAGAGTTGGTTATCGCAAGACCATTATTGGTTGTACCTCGGTGGGTTTTTGCGCTATGTTACTTCTGACATTTTCACCACAGTTTGGTGTCGCTGGAAAATCAGTAATGATGCTATCAATTGCCGGATTCGGCGTTTGCATGGCAGCTTACAACGCCGCATGGTTTCCATTTATTGATAATTTTCTTCCCCAAAACCAACGTTCTTCATTTTTTGGAATTTTGCGTTTCAGCTGGCAAAGTTTCAGTGTCCTATTTTTCTTTTTATGTGGATTAATGATCGGCAAATCGCCCTCGATTTGGATGTTGCAAACAGTAGCATTGTTGGCATCATTCAGTTTAATCGGCCGAATTATACATATAGCAAAAATTCCACAAACTAGTGAAAAAGCAGAACCGGTTAATTTTTTCGAGGGACTTACGGATGTGGTGCGCAATAAAGCACTAACGGGTTATTCAGTTTATCTTTGCTTTCTTTATCTGTTTTGTTTTGCGACTCAACCGGTAGCATTTATCTATATTAAAAACGGTTTAAATATCCCTGCGAATATCGTAATCATCATTTCGGCAATTGCGCTGAGCGGCTCAATTTTCGGTTTCCTGATTGCAGGCAGCGTGATTCGGACATTTAACACTTACCGCGTGATTGTGTTTTCGCACCTGATGTTTATTTTAATCAATTTCGGTATATTTTTCGCTGGCGGCAACTCATGGATAAATATCGCGTTGATTACGCTGTTGTTGCTAATCAACTCACTGATGCTATCGCTAATCTCTGTGACTACTACCAGTGAAATGTTTGCGATGGCCAGCAATTGGAACCGGGCCATGAGCATGGCTTTCTGTGGTTGTTTTTATTCTTTGGGTAGCGGCGCTGCTAGAATGCTGTCGTCAATTATTCTGGGTTCTGGGATATTGTCCGCACAGTGGAGCATTGGGTTAACTCAATTTTCAAATTACCAAACTATTTTTCTAATCAACGGTTGTGCGTTACTTTTTATTTCGTTGATGTTATTGATGGTGCCGGCGGTTTTTCCAAAAGGAACTTACCGTTACGCCGTGCTCACTCAATGATAAAATTATCGGCATTGAAAATTATTGTATCGAGCTAAAGCGGATCTTTAATTAGCGCGCGCATAATGCGCGCGCGAATTAGGAACGATAGTTACATTAGTTTTCAGTCGCGTGAAAACTTCAAATCAAGGCGATATTGCCGAACTGATTCTTGCGCGTCCTCAAATGATGTTCGCGAAAATGCTGAGACGGTGCGTTCCAGATGGTGAACCAATTTCAAAGTGCGAAAACCATCGAGCCAAGTGTGAAATGCCGCGCGTAACGCGACATCATTTGCCGGAGTATTCCGTAATATTTTGGGCCATGATTCACTAAACTTTTGTGACGTCATAAAATCTATAGTTTGATTGTGCAGAACACTCGGTAGAGCTTCAACTAATTCCGTTGGAGGCGTGTTGGCAACTAAATCAAAAAGTTGTTTCAGCTCAATAAAAATCCCAAAATCATAAAAACCTAACGCCTGACCTTCGATGATTTTGCCGAGGCGCGGGCCAGTACCAAAGGCGACGCGACTGGAAACTCTTCCAGCAGGATAAATAGTCGTGCTATCAATAAAACCGATTTCTCCTAGTTTGCGAAGTGATTGCGCAAAATAAAAATCTTCGCCGCCATTGCGGATTCGCATGCCGCCACAACGCACGTATTCATCAGCCCAACAGATTGTTGCCGAACCCAATGAGTGAAATGCATAAGGCGAACCCGCCCAGCGCAACCCTTCGACATAATAGCGCATAAAGAACTCATATTCGATCACCGCTTGGCGCAATTTCGGGTCATCGGGCAATTGGTGATTGAAATTAACCACGGCACCGCTCCATTGTGGGTTTTTCTCCATCGCTTGAGCTATGTTTTGCAGATAATTTGGTTTCGTTAAAGTGTCTGCATCGAGACAAAACAACAATGGTCGAACGCTCCAGTCAAGCTTGGTCAACGCGATATCCATGCCGAGTTTACGGGCACCGCCAACTCCGCCTTCAAGCACGGTATTCAGGTAAAATAGATTCGGCAATTTCGAGTTATTCAACATCTCCACAGTGCGCAGGTTATTTTCTACAATCTCTGGCGATGCGTCGGATGGTTGATTGATCACGATTAAAAACAAAGTATCTTCAAGCATTGACTCGGGATTGCTGGCAAGACTGTTTAGCGTTGCGGCGAGATAGTGAAATTCCGCCATCGCTGGAATCACTACTGCGCGGTGGAAACGTGGTTCCGGCTCAAAGGGAACAAGTGGAGCGACGTGACCTCGTTTCTCCAAATAACGATTAACTAGAGGAGGAATCACAGCATTTCCGCTAATTTGAGATAATCCGCAACCGGAATGTTATCAGGACGAAATGTCGGATCAATTTCAGCTTTTTTCAGCGCCGCCAATGCGGCTTCCTGGGTAAATAACGCGCTAAGTGGCTTATGGATCATTTTGCGACGTTGTATAAATACCGATCGGGCAATTTGCGATACTTTATTACGTAATTCCAGAGTTGGAGTTTCAGGAAGGAGGTCAAATAGTACCAACGCCGAATCAACTTCAGGTTGAGGCTGAAAAACCTGTTTGGGAACCGTGCGCAAAATCCTCGTTTTGTAAAGCAACTGGGTTCGCACGGAAAGTGCACCGTAGTTTTTGGTTCCAGATTTAGCAGCTAAACGTTGTGCCATCTCCTTCTGTAACATAAATAACATCTGAACTGGAGGATTTGGCAAATCAATCAAACGCCCAATGAAAATACTGCTGACCGCGTATGGTAAATTGGCAATCGAACGAAAGGGTTGTTCTAGCGGAACCAGCGGTTCCAACGGAACTTTGCAAGCGTCACCCTCGATGAGTTGAAAATTTGGATCATCAATGTTTTCACGCAGATAAGCGGCTAAACGATGGTCAAATTCAATAGCGCGCACTTTGGCGCCGGTAGCTAGAAGAGCTCGCGTTAAAACCCCAAATCCGGGACCGGCCTCCAAAATAATTTCATCTGGTTGGGGCGCGGCAGTGCGAACAATAAATTCAAGTAGATTATTATCAATCAGAAAATTTTGTCCAAGTGCTTTGCCTGGATGGAAATCCAAATACATCATTAAGGCGTCTAGTTCTATTTTATTCATATATTGATGTACTGTTAAAGTATTTACATTTAAAGATCAGCATAAATTCACCTGGTTTAGAGTTTTTGCAATATAGCACTGGCAACGCGTAAATCCAAAATTGGAAGCCGAAAAAATCGAACTGATGAAATTTTACTTTCTGTTGCTTGTTAAATTCGGGCGCAGTGATAATTTATTCTTGTTATTCAGAATGAAAAAATATGAAACGGGAAGGATCACCAAATGATACGAAAAATGTTCTTTGCATTGTCCTGCGTGGCTTTGCTGTTAGCCGGAGCTGGTTGCGCTCGGATAATTTCGGTAGCGGAAGCACTTCAACAACCCAAAGAAGCTAAGATATTCACCGCTTATAACATCTGGTATCAAGATCCCGCCAATATCTCTTCAGTTAATTATCAAAAAGGTGCGCGGTTCATTCCTATTGGTACTGAAATTGAGATCATTGAAGCCGACGAACAGAAAATCGTTTTTAAAGATAAAAATGATTTTAAATTCACTCTACATTTTGACCGAAGCATGATGATGATACCGATCCAAGACTATATCAGACAAACTTTTACCCTTAAAAGCAAAACGGAACAAGTCGAGGGGCTAAGTCCGGAAGCATTGCAAAATATTGAGCGCGGCATCGTTGTTGAAAGCATGACTCGCGATGAAGTTAAAATGGTCTGCGGCCCGCCTCCAGCGTTTCGCACGCCAGATATTAGCAATGCCACTTGGATATATTTTTTGGATGTCAATGAAACTTACAGAGTGATTTTCGGCGACAAGCGGGTTAAAGTTATCATGAACATCAACGATTGAGCGTTAAAATGAGAAGAAAAACATTTCTGGTCACTGGCGGTAGTGGATTTATTGGTTCCCATCTTTGTGAAAGACTGTTGCAAGACGATCACGACGTGATCTGTGCCGATAATTTTTTCACCGGTTCTAAGGATAATATCCGTCACCTTTTGGACAATCCTAATTTCGAACTAGTGCGCCATGACATAACGTGGCCGCTTTATGTTGAAACCGATGCGATTTTCAATCTTGCATGCCCGGCTTCTCCGATCCATTATCAACGCGATCCAGTACAAACAACTAAGACCTGTGTTCTTGGCGCAGTAAATATGCTTGGTTTGGCGAAACGTCTAAAAATACCAATTCTCCAAGCCTCCACTTCAGAAGTTTACGGCAACCCGCTGGAACATCCGCAGACTGAGTCTTACTGGGGCAATGTTAACCCCATTGGCATACGAAGCTGTTACGATGAAGGAAAACGTTGTGCCGAAACCCTATTTTTCGACTATCATCGACAATTAAATACCGAAATTAAAGTTGTGAGAATTTTCAATACTTACGGCCCAAGAATGCGTCCGGATGATGGTCGCGTCGTTAGCAATTTCATCGTTCAAGCACTAAAAGGTAATGATATCACTATTTATGGCAGTGGCGAACAAACTCGCAGTTTCTGCTACGTTGCCGACTTAATTGATGGACTGGTCAAAATGATGGCAACCGATGCAACAGTAACTGGCCCGATCAATCTCGGCAATCCAAGTGAGTTTACGATGTTGCAGCTAGCAAAATTAGTGATTGAACTGACTGGTTCCAAGTCGAAACTGGTTTTTGAATCACTACCGAAAGATGATCCGGTCAAACGTCGTCCAGACATTACTAAAGCAAAAAAAGTTCTTAATTGGGAACCTACAATCCAACTTCGTGAAGGATTAACGGCAACCATTAAATATTTCGATTCATATCTCAAAAGGTGATTTATGGCTGCAAGTAATTTCAACGCAGCCGAACTAGCGGCAGCATCCGGCGGTGAATGGTTGACCACACCGCCTGAAGATTTCTCCGTTGAACAGATCGTCACCGATACTCGGCAGGATTGTTCAAATAGTTTATTTTTAGCTTTATCGGGAATGAATTTTGATGCTCACGACATGTTAGAAAATGCGCTCAAGGCAAATGCCGCCGCACTCTGCATAAAGCGAACATTCAAAGATCGTATAAAGCCGGAATGGAATATCCCAGTATTGTTGGTTAAAAATACACTCGATGCTTATCAGAAAATCGCAAGTTTTCACAAAAACCGTTTCCCTAATTTACGAACCGTAGCCATTACCGGCAGCGTTGGTAAAACCAGTATCAAAGAAATTATCCGCTCAATACTACAAGCCGCTGTCGGAGCAGATGCGGTATTAGCCACTGATGGTAATACCAATAATCAAATCGGAGTGCCTAAAAATCTTTTACGGCTCAAGGAACACCATCAGTTCGCGATTATTGAGATGGGAACCAATCATCATGGCGAGATTGAACCATTATGCCGCTGCGCCTCACCTGATGTGGCATTAGTTGGAGCAATTGCGCCGTGCCACCTCGAATTCTTAGGCAATCTTGAAGGCGTAACCCGAGAAAAAGCGATGGTTTTTAGCTATTTAAAGCCAAATGGCACTGCAGTTTTTCCCGACGAATGTGCAGGAACAAAAATGCTGAGTTTGGCGGCAGCTCCATTCAAAAACTTTTGTTTCGGCATGACTGCCAATGCCGATTTCCGTGCTTCATATCACGGTGGACATCTTCACGGCAGCACCGTTGAAATATTTCTGCGCCCTTTTAATACTACAATTAAAATTGAATGGCATTTGACCGGTGCGCATCAAGCCTATAATTCGGCGGCAGCGGTTGCAGTTGCAACTAGCCTCGGTTTAAATGCAGAGACCATTGCTAAAGGTTTAAGAACGTGCGTTTTGCCTGGAATGCGCCAAGCAGTAACTGAGATCAACGGAGTAAACTGGATTAACGATGCCTACAATGCTAATTCTACGAGTATGATGGCGGCATTTCAATGGTTGTCCGAATTTATTGTCACTCGCGATTTAGTGCTGGTTCTGGGCGATATGGGCGAACTTGGAGCCAATGCCGAGGCGGAACACCAAAACACACTAACAGCGGCTTTTAAGCTGTTCCCTGACGCCCAATTCCGTCTTGTTGGCCCAATGATGGGTCGTGCTGCTGAAGAGTTGAAACTCCAAGGTAATTTCCGCTGTTTTTCTGACTCTGCGACTGCCGCACCAGAAATCAATGCTGAACTGAGTCCTGGAATGACCGTACTGCTAAAAGGTTCACGCTACATGCAGCTGGAAAAAATTCTCCCAGCGTGATGAATAATGGATAAAATCCTACAAATCCTGAACGCGCATCATCTGCTGAACGGTAAAATCTATGGTTCAAGTTCGGTCACACCGTCAAGAGTCGTCAATGATTCGCGCAAAGTGCAACCCGGCTGTGTATTTGTTGCCATTCCAGGACAGAAATCTGACGGCCATGATTTTTTGCAAAGTGCTGCAGAACGCGGAGCGACACTGTTAATTCATAGCAAAACCATTGATTACTCCACTTTACCACCGACTTCGGCGATGCTCAAAGTAAAAGACCCATATTTTGCTTACTCGTTACTTTGCGAACATTTTCACGGTTATCCAGCACGAAAATTCAAACTCCACGGCATTACCGGCACTAATGGCAAAACTACCACTGCATTCCTGATGCAACGAATTTTCAACGAATCGCAACATCCATGTGGCTTGATTTCAACTATTAAATACGCTTTCGGCAATAGCGAACGCGAAGCCGCGCGCACAACTCCGGAAGCCAACGAACTTCAAGAGCTTTTTTCCGAGATCGCCAATAATGGCTGTACCGATGCAGTTATGGAATTCTCCAGCCACGGACTGGACCAACATCGCGCTGGAGTTCCACAACTCGAAACCGCCATCTTTACCAACCTGACCCGTGACCATCTCGATTATCATCAAAATATGGAAAACTATTTTGCGGCAAAAAAAACGCTATTCACCGATTATTCAGCTCCTCACAAAATCATTAATATTGACGACCCACACGGACAACGCCTCAAAGATGAAATCCCCGATGCAGCCACTTTTGGTAAAACCATTGGTGCCGATTATCAGATTGACCACATTCAATTAAACGCTGCTGGCAGCCTGTTTACACTTAATCAGCAAGTAGTACGCACCAATTTGTGCGGCGAACACAATATCTACAATCTTTGTGGCGCGCTGATTGCGGCTGTGGCGATCAAGATTCCGCTCGCAACTGCAATCGCCGCGGCCGATGGGCTAAAAATCCCTGGACGACTTGAGCATTTTAAGATCAAAAGAGCGCATTTTTATGTAGATTACGCGCATACTCCAGACGCTCTGGAACGTGTTCTGAATTTGTTGCGTAAGTTAACTGATAAACGCCTGATTGTGATTTTCGGCTGTGGTGGTGATCGCGATCGCTCCAAACGTCCGTTAATGGGACGCATTGCCGCGCTCAACTCTGATCTGGCAATTGTCACTTCCGATAATCCACGAAACGAGGATCCTAACGTCATTATTGACGAAATATGTGCAGGAATTCCAAGTGGACATAAAATTAAAGTTGAACCGGATCGGCGTTACGCCATTCAATACGCCAAAGCATTAACCGAATCTGGCGACATTGTTTTAATTGCCGGCAAAGGCCACGAAACCTATCAGGAAATTCAAGGCATCAAATACCATTTTGATGACTGTGAAGAACTACTAAAATAACTCAAGTCGTCATACTGATTGTAGTATCAAGCTTTTAATCGTTTTAATCAAAAGAAATGAGTGGTAGTTTCCCCAGGTTCCGCAAATTCGACATCGCGCGAAGTAAATGGGAAAAAGAAAAAGACGATCCAGTTATTGTAAACCGTTCGGCTATTGACACTAGAAAGACTGTCGAGATAATCGTTGTTTTTCGCGTCAGTTACCAGAACATTTAGCCGGCTGGTACCAGTGCGAGAAATTTTCTTTATCAATGAAATTTCAGGAATTGCGAAAGATATATCGGTGTAAGGCAACGGAATTGGCAAGGTCGGTGTTCCCAGATTATAACTGATATCATCGGTGGCATGAATCCCGCAAGCCAGCCTGATGACAATGTCAGCCTTTTCTTTGTCTGCAGTAATTTTAATGCCAGAACGATACAAATGAATATAAAAAGCTGCTTGGATATACTCTTTATCAGCTTGTGACGCGAGAAAACTATAATCGACCAAAGCAGTCTGGCCGCTAAAGCGTTCAAATCTCATTGAACAAATATTTCGTTCAACTGCACTCGTCAACAAGTTTTGTTCGACAGCACTACGACTAGTATTGGTAATACGCGGATTAACACAGCCATTTAGCGAAAACGACACAGCTACAGCAATAACGGCAAAATAAAAAAAATTCATAACTTCTTCGATTCTTTCTCTTCGGGGTTAAAATGAACGTCTCAAGACGATTTATATCTTAGTACTCTAGCAGAACCACTGGAAAAATCAATTCGAAAAAGCTTTTTATTCCTTGAGAAAAATCATTTAAAATGGTATGTTAATGTGGATTAGGAGAAAAATCAGTATCAATAAATCCAAAGTTTTAGAAGCCGTCAAGTTTACAGCCTGAGGATGAAAAATCATGAGAACTTCGATTATTGTTTTTCTGTTTGTCGCCATAACCGCGTTGACCGCGCAAACGGTTCGACACGCCTATTTACTGTGGTTTCAACCACAACGCTCGGTACTGGAAAAGTATAAGCCGGTAACTCAAAGCAAAATAAAAAATGCTGATTCATTGGAAACTCTAGAGAAAGAATACGCCATTGCTCACAGTGAAGTAGCTAAAGTTGATGAGGAAATCAAAATTTCCAAGCGCAAAGTAAATCGTTATAATGACGAACCATTCAAAACCGAAAAAATGTTAAAAACCGCGATTACACAATGGGAACGACGTTCCGAAGAGATCGGCAAAGCTCGATTTTCATGGATTTGCGGTCTCGGAGTTGTTCTAGTAGGATTAGGTTTTACGCTCAAATGGCGGTGGCTGGGGCTTATTTTTATTATTTCCGGCTTCGCACAAATGATCTGGTGGGTATCGCCATCTTTCAGTTTTAACGAAGCATCCGCCGAATATCAACGGATGTTGGAAAACAAGTTTACACTATCGTTGATAACGCTAGTTCTGATTTTATTGCTATGGTTTTTCTTTGATTGGAAGTGTCGCAAAAACGCCGACAGCACAGCAAAAAAAACAACTTAAAAGTAGCGTTAAGTTAATCCCCTAATTAGCGCGCGCATTATGCGCGCGCTAATTCAAAGCAACAGTTACAGAAATAAATATGAAATTATCTTGTGATTGCATTGCGCATAATATGAAATAATATTCTGGAGTGAATCATGATAAGCCGTAAAAACATACGGCGTCAAAATGGGCTTGAAAACTTGGAAAGATGAAAGCATAATGAAGAAGTTTATATTTATAATCGTATTGATTGTTGCTATGCTGGGCTACCTGGAGCTAAGCTCAAAAAAAGAGATTGCGAGAAGAGTCGACAGTGACCAAGTTACCAAACCTCAAGTCGCTACTGCTGATTCATTAAATATTTTGAACGAAGCGGTCAAAAATCGTCAGAGCAATATTCAGGTTGAAGGCGAAGGAATTGTTATCAAAATACTGCCAGATGATACTAAAGGCAGCCGGCACCAAAGATTCATTTTAGAATTATCGAGTGGACAAACATTGCTTATCGCTCATAACATCGACCTAGCTCCACGCATCGACTCATTGAAACTTGGAGACAAAGTTCGATTCTATGGCGAATACGAATGGAACAACAAAGGTGGAGTCCTACACTGGACACATCACGACCCAAAAAATCGCCATCCAAACGGCTGGCTCAAGCACGACCGCAAAACCTATCAATAAGTTCATATCGGGAAAATCCGAGAATGACGAGTTTTTAGTGAGCGCTATCATTTGCAAAACCTGTTTAAAAGTATTATAATACTTTGCGACTAGTGAAATGTTACAATCTAATGGTCATTTTTTGACAAGGAAAACATGGAAACTTTAATTCTTACCGGTTGGGGATGGCACGACTATGCATGTGCTGCCGCAGTCGTTCTAAGAAAATATCCCGAAGCTGATATCAAAGGTATGAGCATGGGACGATTGCCCTCCTGTTTAAAAGACATTTCAGAAAACAAGACCAACTCTTACAAGAACATAATCATCCTCGGCATAGGCTGGCGTGGCGAACCGGATGAAATACTTATTACCCTCAAGAAACTCAAAAAACAAGGCTCGGAAGTCGTTTGGATAAGTTGCCTTCCTTTTCCTGAACGACTCCCAAAAGAGATAACCAAACAGCTCAATATCCAAGTAGATGACAATGATTTGTGGCTTACTCAATTAACTGCGAATTTCTACCAACAAGAGTGTCAAGACTTGCTCCCTATGCTTGAAAATAAACCCAAAGGAAAAGCCTTGGCATGGAAACTGCTATTGGATACAGCGATGTTTTATTATCGCAGTTATCAGAACCCCAATGTATATGCGGATGCTATTAAAATGTTGGCACAAGGCAGTAATGTTTTTACGGATAAACAAAAAGAGATGATTGAGCACTACAAAAGATTTGGAAAAAGGGAACTAAAAGGCAGTAGTCCTGCAATTATAAAATTGCGTGGAATTATTGATAAAGTTGGCCCTAAAGACAAAGGTAGAGTTCTAATTCAAGGCGAGAGTGGCACTGGCAAAGAAACCGTAGCGATTCAGTTACATTTCAAATCACCAAGAGCAAAAGAACCGATGATCTGTTTTAATTGCGCGACGCTGAGTACGCAACTTCTGGAAAGCGGCTGGTTCGGGCATTCCAAGGACGCATTTACAGGCGCGACCAAAGAACGCAAGGGAGTTTTCCTGGAAGCGGACGGCGGAACCCTGTTTCTCGATGAGATCGGAGAATTACCGCTGGAAGCGCAAGGAGCATTGCTACGAGTATTGCAGGAGAGTCGTTTCCAAAGGCTTGGCGACTTAAAAGAGTTCGAAGTCGATGTCCGAATTATTATCGCCACCAACCGCAATCTTGCGCAAATGGTTCAAGAAGGCAAATTCCGCGAAGACCTATTTCACCGACTCTGCGTGATCCCAATCCAAGTACCGCCATTGCGTGAATACATTGAAGATATCGAAGAGATCGCTAATCATTTTTGGTTCGAGTGGCACAAACGTAAATTGTCATCAGAACAAACTGCCGTACTAAAAACCTATCACTGGCCGGGCAACGTCCGCGAATTACACAACTTCCTAGAACGAGCCGACATTTTAGAGGAAGATGACTTCGCAAAATTATTAAAAGAACACATAGCAATCACCAATCCAAGTAGCAACACTCCAAGCGCAGAAGTCGAAAACCTAGAAGAGGTCACCCGTCAGCACGCCACCAAAATGCTAGAAAAGTACGCTGGCAACATCTCCAAGACCGCAGAAGCCATGGGCATAACCAGAAACACACTAAAAAAACATATAAAAGAGGAGGGAACGTAGGCCTATAAGAAGAAATATAAATATATCGGAAATCGGGATTTTTGCAGTCAAAACTCCAAAATCAGTACCCAGCAAAATAAAAACCCAAAAGGTACTTGTTGCAATAAAAAATATTGTTGAAATCGAGTAAAAACATAAAAGTTCAATTAACAAGAAGGATTATAATTATGGATGATAACTTTATTACTGATGTATATGATAAATCATATCAAGACATGATTGGCAAAGACTTTAATTGGTTGCCATTCACAGGAAAACAATATCCTGAAGTTCCAAAACAAGATCGCGTACTCATCCTTGGTGAAAGTTGCTATGCATGGAAGAATAACGCAACCGAAATTTGTGCGAATAAAAACCATATAAGGGAAAATGTATATAATCAGATGTATGACTCAGGATTTTTCAAGAATATTGTTAGAACAATGATAGGGAAAAGAGAAATAACTAAAGCTGCTCGTAAACAATTTTGGGAAACAGTCTCATTTCAAAATCTAGTAACAACACCCTTGGCTACAGTAAAACACAGACCTAATCTCGATGATTACAAAAAGGGATGGGTAGCTTATTGGCAAATCCATGAAGTGTTACAGCCAAAGATTTGTATTGTGCTTGGTACTGAAGCTGCAAAAATTGATAGTTTCATTTCTGTACTACGAAGAGAAAGAGAATTGATTGATCATAAAAATGAGCTAAATCTCCATTTCCCGAAAGTGGGAAGATACTACGCAAAGACTTTATCCTTTGATGTCAAAGGCAAAAATATTAAATTCTTTTTTATAAAACATCCTAGCTCATTCTTTTCTTGGCAAGCCTGGCATGAATTCTTAAATGATAATATTCCTGACGTGATTAATTATTATCAAACAAAGATCAATGCTTAAATATAGGGTTTTAAATATCCAAGAACTAAGGAGCAAGCACTGCAAAGGTTTTATTAACACTGTAATTCAAAGGAGGAGGTAGGAGGTGCCCACAGATCCTCTAAAATTGTAGGGAATACCTATTCAACGGAGTATTTAAGAAACAACATGTATTAAATTTTATAATTGAAAGGAAAAATCAAAATGAAAAATCAAAAATTACACAATCTGAATTTTAAGGAACTACTTTTATATCCAGAGGAGTTTTCTCCTCAGAGTCGCTACTCAACCCCAATTGAGTGTAAAAGTTTTTGTCATCGTTGTGAAGATGGTGATAAAAACCGGGAAAAGGCTTCTGCGTCTGAATCAGAAACTGTACTGATAAGTCATGGTTGCGACACTGAAGACTTTGTTACTTGCCTCGGAACTCCATTAAAAAATCAAAAATGCACTGAGCCAATTCTTTTCTTAATGGAAGATCCTGGCGGTGATTATGACCAAGGATACGATAAAATAAAAATAGGCAACATAGCAAAGAAACCTCCGACGCTTCATTATTACTTCTCACCAGATATAGACTATTGGCCAGAAAACTGCGACTCGCTTGAACATTTTTATGGCCCTTATTATGCCTATCTTATGCAGAAACATGGATTAGGAAACGTTTATATAACGAACTGTGTAAAGTGCAAATGGCAAACTCTTCCTCGAGACGCAAAAGTAGAAGACACTTGTATGAACACGTGGTTATCAAGAGAAATAGAGTTGTTTTCTCCAAAATTAGTTGTCTGCTTTGGAGGAAAGACCGTAGAACTTTATAAACGTTATCAGTTTTCAAATTCCTGCAACATACCATATGCATACTTGTATCATCCTAGCTTTCTTCAAAATAGATGGCAAACACGTTTCGACACACAACAAGAAGCAATTGATTTAAATGATCAGGAGCTTGATAAAAAACTAAAAGAAATGGAACAATAATGTTTATTTAAATTATGAATTTTCATCTTCGAATTACCAGATGATTTAATTCATCTTGTTGTAAAGATGAACATTATCAACTTACACTCAACAGAAAACCTGTTGAGTGTTTTTATTTATAAAAATGATAAAAGAATAACACAACCAAAACTTCACTGGTCTTTAAAATATCAGTGACGGTCAAATATCGAACACCTCCCGCCGTTATTTGCTTAATAATATTGTATTCATACAGGAAATCCCATTCCAAAAAGCTGGCATCGTAACTGCTTTATAGCCATTTAGCATTTTACCAATTTTATTATATGGACAGCTTTATGGAGGTATTCAATGGATAAGTATCGTAAGGATTCGAACAGTTTTACGCGATTAAAAGCACTGGAATTTTTTGTCAATTTCATTAAAAATCATGATGATGCGATAGAGAATGATGATGTCTTTGCCATTATTGACGAAATTGTTTCACAAGAGGAGTTAGCCGAACTTATTAAGTCCACTTACTCCACTAAAGAATTGACTATGATTCAAGAGAAATGTAGTTTGGGTAACCAGTGGGATTTTAATAGCGACCCTAAAAGGATTTTGTGGGGAATGTGGCAGCATGGGCCCGCACGATCAACGCTTCGCCAAGCAATAGCTAAACTGGCCAACACATTTATCAATAATAATGCTAAACATAACCCTCAAGATGGTTTTAAAAAACGCTTTAAAGAATTGCAATCAACATTGGGGTTATCCGATTTTGAGATAGATATCCTTTTAGTAATGTTGTGCGTCCGGGATGATACGCTATCGATTACCAGTCCCTTCCGCCGCCGCTTCGATGAACGCGATAAAATCGTTTTCATCGCTAAATGTCTAGATTATTCGACCATCCGAGTAGTGAAAGCTGTGTCTCCTCAAGAAAAACTCCGCCGTTATAGTTGTTTGGACAAGGATCTCGATTTCGTTGATGATCTTGACCCTTTTTTGTATGGCATTGAAAACGAACCATTGTCGAACATTTATTATCAAAAATACCAAGGCGAAGTTTTGCCTTGGGATTTTTACGGAGATTTAGCTATTAAGCATGGAGAAATTTTAAAGGATATGATCTCTGCCGGCGGGGGCAAATCTCCCGTGAATATTTTACTTTATGGCGCACCGGGTACTGGCAAAACTAGTTTTGCCCGCACCTTGGCGACCGAACTAAAACTCAACTGTTTTGCGATTGCTCAAAATGCTAATGACAGACATGACAGGAGCTCCTGCAGCACGCCCGAATTCCGTTTCGGCGCGTTACAGGTTTGCGACGAACAGGTCGAACCATCACAAAGTATGCTGATTGTCGATGAGGCTGACGAGATGTTACGCGGTAACTGTTCGGGAGGTGGTTTCTTTATGCTTTTCGGCGCAACAAACCGCGACAGTGTCGGGGATAAAGGGCTGCTGAACAGCGTACTTGATTCGATTCGAACGCCTACAGTTTGGATTACCAATACGAAAGCGAACGAACTGGATGAATCCAGCCGGCGCCGATTTGATTACTCCATTCGCTTCGACGCGCTCAGTAGCATTCAGCGTTTGGCAATCTGGAAGAATAACGTAACCAAAATGAAACTTAAAAATCTTTTTAGCAACGCACTGATGACGGAGTTTGCCGAAAAATATGCAACCAGCGCTGGCGGAATTACCTTAGTGCTGCAAAATATTGTCAAGCTGAAACCAGCAAAAAAAGAGGTTGCCACACTCGTCGAAAAATTGATGCTACCACATTGCGAACTCTTGGACATCCCGAATCAAACCGATAAATTTTTGCCTGCCAAGGATTATTCGCTTGACGGGCTAAATATCAAAGGTGGTATCAAGTTGCCGCAGATCGTCGAAGCTATTCGTTATTTCCAGAAGGATAAGGGTAGTTCTCCAGATCGCCCACGAATGAATCTGCTACTTTCTGGCGCACCCGGAACCGGCAAGACCGAACTGGTCAAATATTTAGGAACGACTTTAAAAACCAAAGTAGTCGTTAAGATGGGAAGCGATCTCTTATCCAAGTGGGTCGGTGGTACGGAACAAAATATCAAAGCTGCGTTTGCTCAGGCCGAAGAAGAAAAAGCGATTTTGTTTCTCGATGAAATCGACGGTTTGTTACAAAGCCGACAAAGTGCCAAGAATAGTTGGGAAGTGACACGGGTCAATGAACTGTTGCACCAGATGGAAAACTTCAATGGTGTTCTGATCGGGGCGACCAACTTCTCCACTAATTTGGATGCGGCGACCTTGCGACGCTTCACTTTTAAACTGGAGTTTGATTATCTTGACATTGAAGGGAAAAAACTCTTTTTTGAACGGATGTTCCAAACGCAGTTGAGTGAACCGGAAGAAAAATGGCTCGCGGCAATCCCGAGTCTTGCCCCTGGCGATTTCCGTACCGTCCGTCAAAGTTTGTACTATCTTAGCAAAAAAACCAACAATGGCGACCGCCTCAGTGGGCTAGAGCGCGAAAGCACAGCCAAAGGACAAAATCGTTTTTCTGCAAAGTTAAAAGTGGGATTTTAATATTGGCAATAATATTCTCCTCTTGATTTATCAAGTTTTATCAGTGAATAATATAGCATTTTGCTATCTAAAGGTGGTATATTTGGACCGACCGCTGACATCAATGCTTTGGGATCACTAGGTATTTGAATTCTTACGATTGAATGCAAAATTAAAGCACAGGATTAATGGAGACCTTAATTAATGAATTTTGTAGCGATTGATTTTGAGTATGCGGTTGGACAGGATACTGCTTGTTCGGTGGGAATTGTAACTGTTGAAGGTGGTGAAATTATTGATGAATATTGTCAATTAATCCAGCCGCCTGGTAATTATTATTCTTATTGGACAACCATGGTTCATGGGTTGAACAAATATGACACCGCGCATGCGCCGTTATTTCCAGCGATCTATCCTGAGATTAAACGCCGTTTATCGGGAAAAACAGTAGTGGCTCATAATATTGGTACTGATCGTTCGGTATTATATAAGAACATGACCCGCTACCGCATAAATCATGATGATATGAATATTGAACGCTGGGAATGTACTTTGCAGATTTACCGGCGCAAAGGACACAAACCTTGCGGATTAGATGTTCTGTGTAAACATTTTAATATAGAGTTAAACCACCACGAAGCTCTCTCTGATGCACGAGCTTGCGCTAAACTTTATTTATTTAGTAAGTGAGTTTATCCATTGTGGGACTATTTCTGTGGCGTTGCCGATAATGGAGTCGTCAAAGCGATAGTTGTTTTCTGCTGGATCTTTATTTAATAATAAGGTTTTGACAGAAGCGCTTTTGGCGATTTGGACAAAATTGGCTGCGGGATAAACTTTGCCAGAGGTTCCGATCGCAACAAATAGATCACAACCTTGCAACGCATTATCAATTTCATTCATATACAGAGGCATTTCTCCGAACCACACAATATGTGGACGGATGGCACCCAATTCGCTTTTTAAGCCACATCTAGGGCATTTGGCGTCAATTCCGGCATCACACTCCCATTTAACAACCTTAGAGCAAGTCAGGCATCGACACTTCAGTAATTCACCATGCATATGAACGAGTCTTGTCGCTCCTGCGCGTTCGCAGAGATCGTCGATGTTTTGGGTAACATGAAACAACTCAATGCCAGGCATCTTCTCCAGTTTCGCTAAAGCATAATGAGCCGCGTTGGGTTCTACTTCTTTTAACTGCCGACGTCGATCATTATAAAATTTATGGACCAAATTTGGATCAGCGGCAAATCCCTCAAAGGTCGCGACAGCATCAACCGAATGATTTTCCCATAAGCCATCTTTCGCCCGAAAAGTTTCTATTCCACTCTCTGCGCTCAATCCCGCACCACTTAAAACTACAATTTTCATATTGACTCCATAACGATACCAAGAACGAAGCTATTTAATTATTGCTATCTCAATAATCATCTTCGCCATAAGCTAACTTAGCGTGTTCAATAAATATATCAATCTATTAGCAAAATGGCTGCCGAAGCCAGTAATAAAATAGGGAAAAGGGATTTCAACCACAGTTGGAGAATTGGAGAGTTGGCGAGTTGGAGAATTGGGGAGTTGGAGAGTTGGAGA
>DLIO01000096.1:30768-33175 GCA_002483765.1 Lentisphaeria bacterium UBA7640
GAGAGTTGGAGAGTTGGGGAGTTAACACGGAGGCACGGAGGTAATTAATGAGATTTTAAAAAAAGTATTTATTAGTGCCAATTTTTTAACCATGTCGCATGACGTGGAGTGTAATTCGTGGATAGAAAAAAAGGAAAAAGAAATTATTAGTGCCAATTTTTTAACCATGTCGCATGACGTGGAGTGTAATTCGTGGACAAAAAACTCCCTCCCTACAAATAAAAAATCCGCCAAGCCTTTTCAGGCTTGACGGATTGGGTTAAACGTTATTTACTTGATTTACGCTTGGGCTACGCTTCTTTTCTTCATTCCCATGGCTCCGAGAGCTGCACTGCCCAAAAGCAGAGTGACGAGAACTCCTGGAAGCGGTTTACCCGACTCAACACCATAAACTCCGAAGAAGATTGCTCCGTCATCAGTAAAAGTAAGCTCAAACAGGTCATTACCTAATGCGTCTGTGCCAACAAAAGCCTGACGATAATTCATCTCTGCCGAGTTTATCGGATTCGATTTATCCAAAATCGAAGCGCCTGTTTTATCGTTAAGGTTAGTTACCCATATTCCGACTTCATCTCCGACGCTAAAATCACCTATTTTATAGCCGGTTTGAGTGACAACGTCATTCCATTGGCTCTTTTGCTCTTCATAGGTAGTTATAGTTGTGCCATCTCCAGCGACGGCAGTGCCATCCTGAGTGACATAACCATAATTTCCCGGAGTCATATTCGCTCTCAAAGACAACAACTCACCATTGCCGGACATTGAATACAGATTGTTTATCTTGTCAAGGATATAGATCGATCCACTACCTTCGGTAACTTTAACGGTGAAAGAGTTTCCATAAACTCCGTTATTGGGACCTCCATCATTCCAATTACCTTGAGGGCCTTTTATAACTTCATATTGAAAAGCCGCCGACGCGCAGACACATAGTCCGAACCACAATGCAAACATTAATTTCTTATTCATATATATCACCTCCGTGCAAGTCTCATATTTAAAACTTGCTACATACAATATTATATCGTAATTTCTAAAAAAAACAAGAGTTTTTTCAAAAAAATATTGAATTATTTTGATAAACACAACTATACTAGTAGTTTTAATTATGCAAAAAATAAGCCTTTTTGGCCTGAAACACAACCAAAAAGGTAGATTGCAAAGCATGAAAATAAAATTTAACACAGAGGCACGGAGTTGGGGAGTTGGGGAGTCTAACCACGAAAAACACGAAAAACACGAAAAGGGAATATCGTTCACGAATGACACGAATGTTCACGAACAGGAAAAAACAAGTATTTATTAGTGCAAATCTGTGTAATCCGTGGACAAAACTCCCTTTTCCCACTCTGTGTACTTTGTGCCTTCTTGGTGGACTTTGTGGTTGATCCCTTTTCCCATTCCGTGTACTTTGTGCCTTCTTGGTGGACTTTGTGGTTGCTCCATTTTCCCACTCTGTGCACTTTGCGCCTTCTTGGTGGACTTTGTGGTTGATCCCTTTTCCCATTCTAACTCCTAAATTCTAGATTCTAGATTCTAGATTCTAAATCCTTCCCCCGCCCCTTCCCCGCCCCTTCCCCGCACAAACACAAAAAATCCGCCAAACCTTTGCAGGCTTGACGGATTGAGTTAAACGTTATTTACTTGGTTTACGCTTTGGCTACGCTTCTTTTCTTCATTCCCATGGCTCCGAGAGCTGCGCCGCCCAAAAGCAGGGTGGCCAGTACTCCTGGTAATGGCGTGCCACCTGGCTCTGGGGCAACACCTTCGACACCATAAGTACCGAAGAAGATAGAACCTCCACCGCCTGTAAAGTCAAGTTGATGCAGGTCGTTATCCAGTGCGTCAACTCCCTTATAAGCAGCTCGATAGTTCATCTCTGCCGAGTTTATTGGATTCGACTTTTCTAAAATCGAAGCTCCAGTGTTCCCGTTAACATCAGTTAGCCAGATTCCAATTTCGTCCCCAACCCCAAAATCACCTATTTTATAGCCGAGTTGAGTTACGACTGGACTCCATTGGCTCATTGCCTTATTATAGGTAGTTATGGTAGTACCATCTCCAGCGACAGCAGTGCCATCCTGGGTAACATAACCATAATTTCCGGCAGTCATATTCGATCTCATAGACAGTAACTCGGTGTTTCCACCATACAAGCTAGCTATCTTGTCGAGAATATAAATCGAACCATAACCCTCTGTGACCTTAAGAAAAAAAGAATTTCCACTAATCCCTTGATATGGAGTTGATGGGTTTTTTATTACTTCATACTGGAATGCTGCCGACGCACAGACACACAGTCCGCACCACAATGCAAAAATTAAACTCTTTTTCATATTTAACACCTCCGTGTAAACTTTCATTAAAGTTCTGAACAATGCATATTGTGAATGAGCATGAGAGATGG